>CAYQWD010000332.1:0-292 GCA_964420955.1 uncultured Paludibacter sp.
TTGATAATTTGTATGTAGTATTAAACAACACGATGAGCATTTTTGATTTGACCAAAGAAAAACCAGAAAAAGCAGCAAAAGACACTTATGTAGGGTGGAATGTTGAAACAATCTTTAGTTATAAAACAAATATGTTTTTGGGAACACCTACCGGCATGGTTATTTACTCTGTAAAAGATCCATTGAAACCAGAATATCAATCATCGATTCAACATGTATTTGGCTGCGATCCAGTGGTGGTAGAAGATGATATTGCTTGGGTAACCATTCGTTCCGGAACAAACTGTGGACA
>CAYQWD010000332.1:302-3859 GCA_964420955.1 uncultured Paludibacter sp.
GCAATGAGCTCATTGTAATTGATGTTCAGGATGTAAAAAAACCAAAACAATTGGTTTCCTATTCGATGAAGAATCCGAAAGGTTTGGGTATTGATAACGGAAAACTTTTCTTATGCGATGATGGGTTACAGATATTCAAATCAACAAATCCTTTGACAGTATTGGGTAACAAATTAGCGCATTACAAAGGAATGGATGGTTTTGATGTAATTCCTTATAACGGCATTCTGATGATGATTGCCGATGATGGATTGTATCAGTATGATTATTACGACATTGATAAAATTCAATTTTTAAGCAAATTGCCGATAGGTAAATAAATCATTTAAAAAAAAGGATAAAATGTTCAGGTTTTCCAAACTTTTGATATTAGTATTTTTCATAACTCTTATGCTTACAGGATGTGATGAAAACACCATATTACTAACGAAACAGAGTTATCCGGCAACATATAATCAGTTAGATGTAAGCAAGATTCAGGAATTAGGTTTACGGCTTACTGCATCAAACCCGTATTTATTTCAAACAGTTAATAAGTATGGATTTATTGGTGATTCGCGCAATGTTTTTCCATCGTTTCCACCTGCGATTACAAGTTTATCAAAGCAAGATGCACGAAAAGTTGTTGAAAATTTCATTTCGGAAAATTCTGATATTTTAGGCGTAAAATATACTGATGATGTTAATTTTATTCGAATTGATTCTTCCATAATTTACGATGGAACTTTAAAGTGGATGTTTCAAACAGGAAATCAGGTTTTCAGTAATTTGGAAGTGTACAATACAGGTATCAGATTTCATGTTACCAACGGAAAAGTTACCTGGTGCATTGGGAACTGGTATCCCCAAATCGTTGTACCATCAAAATTTGGAATTGGCGAAAGAGCTATAAAATCGATGTTACAGGGCAGAGTTGTAACACATTATAATTTTGCCGGACAACCATATACGCTGACAATAAGCAATTCAGCTGCAGAGAATGCTGAATTTTCAACACTGATTTATCCTGTACAAACTGAAGAAAAAATTGAAGTCCGTGTTGTATGGAAAGTTCATGTGCCCGATGTATATTTCAGATTTTTTATAGACGTGATGTCAGGCGAAATTCTCGCGGAAACACCAACAATCATTTCTTAAAACAACAAACGGAGTAACATTTAATTGTTGCTCCGTTTTGTTTTTTTATACAGTTTTAAAATATTATCCGTATATAATTTTTCCGTTTTCGTCTTTAAAGCCCTCGAAACTTTTCAGATATTGTTCCATCGCGCGATAACTCATACCCATGCTCGAAAATCCACCATCATGAAACAGATTTTGCATGGTAACTTTGCGTGTCAAATCGCTGAACATAACCACACAGTAATCTGCACAATCATCGGCAGTAGCATTGCCTAGCGGCGACATGCGTTCTGAAAAATCAACCAGTGAATCGAAACCTTTAACACCACTTCCGGCAGTTGTAACCGTTGGCGATTGCGAAATGGTATTAACACGCACATTGTGTTCACGTCCGTAAATGTAACCGAAACTGCGGGCTATGGACTCGAGCAACGATTTTGCATCAGCCATATCATTGTAACCATACATTGTGCGTTGAGCAGCCATGTATGAAAGTGCCAATACAGAACCACCATCGTTAATAGCATTCATTTTTTTTGCTACCTGCATCATTTTATGAAAAGAAACAGCAGAAATATCAAGCGTTGTGTTCAACATTCCATAATCCAAATCATCGTAAGTACGTTTTTTGCGCACATTTGGCGACATACCAATCGAATGTAAAATAAAATCGACTTTCCCTCCCAAAACCTCTATTGAACGAGAAAAAACATTTTCCAAATCCTCAACGCTTGTAGCATCTGCCGGAATAAGTTCAGCTTTCAGTTTTTCTGCCAACTCGTTGGTTGCTCCCATACGAACTGCTAACGGTGTATTCGATAATGTTATTAAAGCACCTTCTTCTACTACTCTCTCGGCAACTTTCCATGCTATCGACATATCGTTTAAAGCGCCAAACACAATTCCTTTTTTTCCTTTTAATAAATTATTACCCATAATTTTTTTTTTGATTATACTTCTGAACCAATAAAACGTTTAGTAAAAACTTCAAAAAATGCAATATTGTTTAATTTTTATACTAATTTCGGCACAAAGATACAACTTTTGTGCAATATTTTAAAATCGTTTGTTCTGAGAAAAGTCTATACTTTCAAATTACAAACCGAAATATTGAAGTTTTTTGGTAGTTTTGAAACCGTTATTGATTATCCATGATGGATTTAATACAGTTACAATAATCTTTTCGTATAAATTGAATCCATTATTACTCATTTTAATTGTTGCACGATGCGAGAGTTCGCCAACAAGCGCTCCTGCAATCGGTGTTACAATCAAATCCTGCATACTCGGCCTTTCAAACCAGCCTTCAACAATATATTCCCATAACATTGACTGGGAAAGACCATAAGCTGCCGACTCCCAAAAGCTAGCGCCTTGCGAGCGCAAATTATTAAAATAATAACCACCCTGGTAAGGATGTCCAACATAATTAATATACCACAAATCGTTATCAATAACGGGAGGAAGCGTAAAAGTTTCTTTCATTTTATTTTTCATATAAGCCCATTTGAGTTTGTTCTCCCTGTCCCATTGCGAAATATTTTCGGGCATAGCCAGCAGAAAAACTCCCATGGTTAAGTTGTAACCAAACGACAAGCCTAATCCTCTGACAATTTTTTTCCCAAATGTTGCATCTTCATTACGCATTTGTATTATAAAATTGTTTGTAGAATCTGAGGCAACATAATTTCCGGAAAGAAAATATTTAGTTTCAGCAGGGTTTGAAAAGATTGATGGACTGACATCCTGAGCCGTTGAAGTTGAAACGGAGATGAAACTAAAAAATGCTATAAAAAGTTGAATTTTAAAAGCGAAAACACTGATTTTATTATACATACTAAAAATAGATTATGTCTTTTATGAACAAAAATAATAAAATAAACTTCACTATAAATAAAATACCTCCGATTTTGTGTTTTCGGAGGTATTCAACTTTGATTTATAAAATATTTATTTGTTTACTTTAAATCGCTGATTCCCGTTTTTGATGAAATCAACAATCTGACAAGCAGCAGCAATTCCGGCATTGATATTTGCTTCGGCAGTTTGAGCTCCCATTTTTTTAGGAGTAGCAAAATATCTGCCCGGAAATTTTTCCATCATTTCATCATGATTATCTGGAAGTATATCGGTAAGATATTTCATGTCGGGGCGAGTTTGCATTGCCTCAATAAGCCCTGCATTGTCAATAACTTCTTTGCGTGCAGTGTTTACAATTACAGCACCCTTTGGTATTTTGGCAAGCAATGCTGCATTAATCGACTTTTTAGTTTCGGCAGTTGCAGGAATATTTATCGAAATTATTTCGCAGGTTTCGTATAATTTTTCAACCGAACTGCATGGAACAACACCATCAGAACTGATAGATTCATCGGAACAATACGCATCGAAAGCAAAAATTTCCATGCCAAAACCTTTGGCAATACGCGCTACAT
>CAYQWD010000333.1:0-3844 GCA_964420955.1 uncultured Paludibacter sp.
CTGAAATGGTTGACGGTAATAACTTCGGCTGCTGCAATTATTGTGTTGGCAGTAATGTTTTTCAAACCGCAATACGAAACTCAAAAAGATTATGCCATGCTAAACGGGAAGTACACCGACAATGCCGAATACGTACAACAATTAGCTGCTGAAAGATTAGAAAACGTGAACAAGATAATTTCCCGCAGCATGAAGCCCATGCAAAGTATTAATAAAGTCAAAAAAAGTCTCCAGCCGGTGCGAAACATTTCAGAACTAAACACTAAATAATTAAAGTATGAAACGCATAATTTACCTCATAATTTTAACAGTCATGCTTTTACCTGTGCAAGCAGAAGCCCAATCAATAAACTGGTTTTTCTCAAAATACGATGGCGAGAAGCATTTCGAAAGTATAACAATAGGCCGATTTCTTTTTACCATAGCGCTAATTTCAGGAAATCTGAAAAACGATGAGAAAGAACTGATTGGAGGATTGAAACATATAAAAATTCTTACTGCGAAAGATGATTTACAGCCCGAATTCAGTACAAAAATGATGTCAGACTTCAAACAGGTAGTTAATCATGGAGATTTTGAAAATCTGATTGAGATTCGGGATAAGAATGAAAAAGTCAGCATTTACATCAAACAGAAAAAAAGATTTTTTACCGACTTGTTAATTGCTGTTCGAGATGAAAATGAAGTAAACTTGATTTGGATTAATGGAATAATAAAACCCGAAACGATAGATGGAATAAAAAACAATTACGATTCAACATCCGTAATGCCTTTTAAAATAAATATTTAATAAATAATTGAAATTTGAAAATGAGAAAAACAATAATTTTAGTTGTATCGCTGTTCATGCTAACAGCAGCAATGCAGGCACAAACTCTGCAAAAATTCTTTGACAAATATGCCGACGACGAACGATTTCAGTATGTTTCGGTTAGCAAAGGAATCATGAATATGGCATCGGTCTTTGGCGGAATGGCTAATAACGAAAAGGAAATTATGTCCAAAATGCAGGGTCTTAAAATTCTGTCACTTGAAGGAAACCCCGACTCTCAACTAATGACAAAAGTTATGAATGAACTGAATCAGATTGTAGAAACAGGCAACTTCGAAACTGCTGTTGAAGTAAGAGAAAAAGGTGAAAGAGTGAATATACTTTATCGGGTAACAGGAACAGATAATGTTGATATGCTGATAATTACCAAAGAAAAAAACGAATTCAGCTGTATTTGGATTAAAGGCAAAATGACCAAAGAAGAAATGATGAAAGTGTTTTCGGAAAATGAACCAGTTTCGTTAAATTTTATTGGTTAATTCATCAGTTTTTTACCCTGTTAAATTTTTTTTTTTGACAATACGAATCAATAGTAGAATCAGAAAAAATTACGCTGTATTGAAAAGTGTTGATTTTCAGGCAATAAAAAAACTTAAAGTTACATATCAAAAATTTTCAAAAAGCTTCAAGTCTTGATTCAACATTAAAATTAGACACATAGCATTGTTGAAAAACAATTTGTCCGGTTTTCATTAATTAATTTTTTATATGCAAATCATCACTTTTTTGAAACATTTTCACCGAATTACACTCGTATAGATGTGAGTTCCACAAAATGAAATTCTTAATTGTACGGTCAAAATTTCAAAGTATTTACACCTGTTCTTTGAAAAGTTTCATAAGTTTGTCCAGTTCATTACATTCTGCTTTCTAATGTGGGATAATTTCGTAGTAATCAAATACACATGGATGTCCCCGAATTATTCAAATGGTAGACATTTTTGAAATTTGTGTAGCAGGACCGAACTGGATTGCGTATGACATTCAACAAAACAAAGCGCTTGAGTTTTGGGTGTATGCTCCTGTGCAGTCAACGCAAACGATTTACCGCGTATTTATCTCGAATCGAAAACCGGTGCGGTAACTTCGAAATTACATCTTAATGCATATTTATTTCGGTTTACTGCTGCAAATTAAACGAATGTTACAATACCCTTTGAAACTGAAACATCAGATTAAGCTTTCAGTTTTTCGTCTATAACAAGCTCAATATAAAACCGGCACATCCTATAAGCATAATGATGGAGCCGGTTATTAAATTAAGCAGTTTAAGCCCCCTCATATTCAGAAATTTCCGGAATTTACTCGCAAAATAAGTGAGCAAACTCCACCAGAGTACAGCACCGGTTAAAATTGAAGCTATCCCGGTAAGCAGTTCATACCAATGTACTTCGGTAGCTCCAAATCCGAATCGTGCAAAAAGTGCTATCATTACAAAAATGATGAGTGGATTCGAAAAAGTCAAAAGAAATGAAGTAATATAATCCTTGAAAAGATTTTCATTGGCAGGATCTTTAAATTTAGGATGTACTGAAGGATTGCTTTTGAATATGTAAAGACCGAACAATACTATGATAAAACTTCCTCCAATCTGTATCATTAATTTTTGCTCTTCGATAATGTGCTCAATGAAATTGAGAAAAAACAGCGTTAAAACTATGTAAACCAAATCAGATGTAGTAGCACCTAATCCTGTCAAAAAACCAAACTTACGACCCTTGTGAAGTGTGCGCTGAATAGTAAGCATTCCTATCGGACCTAATGGGACAGAAATAGACAAACCAATAATTATACCTTTTAATATGAATTCCGGCATCAAAAAATTTTCTTTAAAGTGCAAAGATAATTTTATATAAAATTCCATCGCTAATTTTTTCACACTTTTCAATAGGAATTAAATTTAAAGCATTTTTTTAATCAAAAGTTATTAACTGCACCATTTAGTCAAAAAACGAATTTTTTTTACCATTAAATACAACTACAATAAACTAAGTTCGATTAAATTTGCAGTGGTTTAAAAGTTGAAAAAATATTCAATTATAACCCTTCAAATAAGCATTTTAATCAAATTATTGAATCTGATATTCAAACATTATCTATGGCTGTAGTAGTAATACTCCCCAAACAGGGGCAATCGGTTGAAAGTTGTATCATTACCGAAATCAAAAAGAAAAAAGGTGATACTGTAAAAAAAGGTGAAGTTTTATTTTCGTACGAAACAGATAAAGCTTCTTTCGAAGAAGAATCACCTGCTGATGGTGTAGTACTGGAATGTTTTTACAACGATGGTGACGAAGTACCTGTTTTGTTAGATATGATGGTGATTGGTCAGCCGGGTGATGATTATGCCGGATTATTGCAGAGTGGAATAGCAGTTGATGAGAATCCAGAACCAAGAGCCAAGAGCCAGGATGCTGAACCCATTAAAAAAGTAGAAGAACCTGCAAAAGTTGAAGTTGCAGTGCAACCCCAATCAACTAATCAACCAATCAACCAATCAACTTTTATAAGCCCCCGCGCTAAAAACTTAGCCGCTGCCCAAGCTATTGATGCTTCACAACTGGCAGGTTCAGGTCCAAACGGTCGTGTAATTGAAAAAGATGTGAAAGCAGCGCTCGAAAACCGTCCGAAACTGACTCCACTTGCAAAGAAAATTGCTACCGAAGAAGGCGTGCAACCACAGGGTGCAGGTTCGGGATTAGCTGGTACAGCCAAATCTACTGATCTTATTGCTCCGGTGAATACTGTTTATGGTGTAGATTACGAAGATAAAAAGCTGTCGAACATGCGCAAAATAATTGCCAAATCGATGCATGCTTCCTTACAAAATTCGGCGCAACTTACACACCATCTCGGTGCCGATGCCCGCAACATTCAAAACCTTCGCAAAAAAGCCAAAAAAGCGTTCGAAGCCGGAACGTTGTCAGCCAATCTCACAATCAACGATTTTGTATGCTTTGCAGTGGTAAATGCATTGAAACAAAACAATCCAGCACCTGAATATATTGAAGA
>CAYQWD010000334.1:0-3819 GCA_964420955.1 uncultured Paludibacter sp.
TTTGTAGACTGTACCGCCAATCATGAAATTGCCGACCTGTATCAGACGATGCTTGAAAATAACATATCTGTAGTAACTGCAAATAAAATAGCAGCTTCATCGCAATACGATAAATATTTGAAACTGAAAGAAATTTCACGCCGTAAGGGTGTAAAATTTCTTTTCGAAACCAACGTAGGAGCAGGACTTCCGATAATTAACACCATGAACAGCTTGATAAACAGCGGCGACCACATTCAAAAAATGCAGGCGGTGCTTTCAGGAACATTGAATTACATTTTTAATACGATAAGCCATGAAATTCCCTTGAGTAAATCGATTCTTATGGCAAAAGAAGCAGGATATTCCGAACCAGATCCTCGCATTGACCTAAGTGGAAAGGATGTAGTAAGGAAACTTGTGATTTTAGCACGTGAAGCGGGCTACAAAATTGAACAGGAAGATGTTTTGAAGAATCTTTTTATTCCTGAAAAATACTTTGCAGGACATATTGAAGATTTTTGGAAAACAATACCCGAACTCGATGCCAAGTTTGAAGAAGATCGCCAAAAACTAGCCCAACAGGGTAAACGTTGGCGGTTTGTGGCTACAATGGAAATGGGAAAATGCAGTGTAGGTCTGGAGGAAGTTGATAATTTACATCCGTTTTACGATTTGCAGGGAAGTAATAATATCATTTTAATAACCACTGAAAGATACAACGAATTCCCGATGATGATAAAAGGCTACGGCGCCGGCGCAAGCGTTACAGCAGCAGGTGTATTTTCCGATATTATCAGCATTGCCAACATAAGATAATTGAAAAATGAACACGAAAAATTGGGCTATAATTGCAATAATAAATATTTTGTGTTTTTCCTGTTTGCGACCCAAACCACAACTTCCTTCGAATAAAGTTTATACTGCTGATTCTGTTTTAATGGCGCTTGAAAATATTAATATCAGACTTATCGAAAAAGAAGACAGCATACTGACTGAAATAGTTTCAAAACAACATACTGAGTTCACAAAAACGGAATCCGGCTTTTGGATTTACAGCGATTGCAGCAAAAAAACAGACCTTTTGAAGCAACATGATAAATGCAGTTTCAGTGTAAAAATTTTCAGTTTGCAAGGCAATTTGCTAATGGCCGAAAACCAAACAATACACATTGGTCGTAAAGAAACATTACAGGGAATAGAGGAAACACTGAAAATGATTTCAAAGGGTTGTAGCGCAAGGGTATTTTTACCATGGTATCTGGCTTATGGCAGCAAGGGAAAAGAACCGGAAATTCCCCCGTTTACATCTGTTTATGCAGAAATCATTGTTTCGGACTTATGAACCGCGATAATTTTTTCTTAAATTATTACAATGCACTTTTTATTTATTATTCTTAACTTTTTATTTTGCAATAATAATCAGATATTTGCACTTCAAACCAAACAAAATGAACAAAATCTTTCCAATTATTATAAATATTTTTATATCAGCGCTTTTACTAAGTTCATGCGACGACCGTACAACCTATGCAGAGCAGTTAAAAGCTGAACGTTTGTTGATTGAAGATTATATTAAACGTAACAATATTAAAGTAGTATCAGAATTTCCGAAAGGAAAGAAGGCATGGCCTGCCAATGTTTATGTTAAAACCACTTCGGGTCTTTACTTTCATCTTGCTAATCCTGGCGATACTCTAACCAGTGACACACTTGAAAACTACGATTTGGTAAGTGTACGCTATTTACAATACACTTTAAACATAAATCCTGATACTGTTTTCAGTTGGAATACGATAGATGCTCCTTATCCGATAACATTTAATTTTCAGGATTATACAAAGGCGAACGCATCGTGGCACGAAGCATTATCGTATATGAAACGAAACGAATCGGTGGCAAAAATTATTACTCCTTCAAAATTAGGATTTCAAAGCAATATGCAAAGTGTAATTCCTTATGGTTACGATTTGAAAATCCAGTTCCGTAAGTAGATTTCTGAATTACTATTTAAAGCAATTACAATGCATATTGTAAAAACACCCCGATAATTTCAGGGTGTATTTTACATTTTTTTAAATATTTAATTACCGGCAAAAAAAAATGACACTTATCAAATCAATTTCAGGAATCAGAGGTACAATTGGCGGAAAAACCGGCGCTGGATTAAATCCTGTTGACATTGCAAAATTCACAGCTGCCTACGCAACATTTATCCGAGAATCAGCACATTCGGATTCGAACTCAATAGTCGTTGGGCGCGATGCCCGCATTTCGGGTGAAATGGTAAATCTCCTGGTTACAGGCACTTTGCTTGGTATGGGGTTCGATGTGGTTAACATTGGACTTGCTTCGACACCTACAACTGAACTGGCAGTAGTAATGGAAAAAGCTGCCGGTGGCATCATTCTTACAGCAAGTCACAATCCAAAACAATGGAACGCACTAAAACTACTGAATGAAAAAGGTGAATTTCTTAACGCTGCAGAAGGCGAAAGAGTACTTCAGATAGCCGAAGATCAATCTTTCGAATTTGCAACGGTTGACAAACTGGGAAAACTTACCGAAAAACAGGATTATACCGAAAAACATATCGAAAGCATTCTGAATCTTGAACTGGTGGATGTAGAAGCAATTAAAAAAGCGGACATAAGAGTAGCCATTGATGCAGTAAATTCTGTTGGTGGCATTTCCATACCGCCATTATTGAAAGCTTTGGGCGTAACAACCATCGAAAAACTATTTTGCGAGCCCAACGGTTATTTTCCGCACAATCCTGAACCGCTGGCAGAACATTTGAGTGAAATTTCAGCTTTATTGAAATCGGGTGTAGCCGATGTGGGATTTGTAGTTGATCCGGATGTGGATCGCCTGGCAATAATTTGTGAAGATGGAAGCATGTTTGGTGAGGAATACACATTGGTGGCTGTTGCAGATTATGTATTACAAAACACGCCGGGAAATACGGTTTCAAACCTGAGTTCGACAAGGGCATTGCGAGATGTAACCCGCAGCTATGGATGCGATTATAACGCATCAGCTGTTGGCGAAGTAAATGTGGTGGCTAAAATGAAAGCTACCAACGCTGTGATTGGCGGTGAAGGAAATGGAGGAGTTATTTATCCAGAAAGCCATTACGGACGCGATGCACTTGTAGGAGTTGCACTGTTTCTTACACTCATGGCAAAGAAACAATTGAAAGTTTCGGAAATCAGAAAACTTTATCCCGAGTACTTTATTTCGAAAAATAAAATTGAACTTTCACCTTCGGTAGATGTTGACGCATTGTTGAAAATAATGAAGGACAAATACTCAGAATACGAAGTAAACGACATTGATGGTGTAAAGATTGATTTCCCTGAAGGCTGGGTGCATTTACGTAAATCAAACACAGAACCTATAATTCGCATTTATTCCGAATCGACTTCGCCCGAAAAAGCCGATGCATTTGCTTCTGAAATTATTGAAGAAATAAGGAAATACATTGCGTAACAAAAAAAAATAGTGAAAAAATAAAAAATTGTAAAGCCCGACGAATTCACAAAAAATTGTCGGGCTTTACAATGCTGTGGAAAGTATTTAAACATTCCGCAGCAATTATTGTTTAAGTTGTGATTCTGAAGATTTGTCATTTCCAGAGGCAACAACATCTGGGTTGAAGTTATTATAAGCATTTTACTTTTTAAAACCGTCAAATTATTGTAAAAAAAATGCAGCGGTTAGTTTAACCTAATGTTTTTCTTACATCGTTCAATAAGCCAAACTTAAAATCGCAAGTTTCATTTTCAAATTCATGTACGTGGAAAAAACTAAAGAAAAAATAGAATGAAACACTATTTA
>CAYQWD010000335.1:0-3817 GCA_964420955.1 uncultured Paludibacter sp.
TGCGAAAATCAGGTAAATGAATTTTGTTGCGGTATTTCAAACCTGGCTCCTTTATATTTATTTCGATGAATTTTTTTGATAAATCGGCAGTATCAATGTTCGCCTGAATAAGGATTTTTCCCCTGTTGTCAATGTTGGTTTGCTGTCGTTTTTTCTCATTTGGGTTCCAGCTTTGCATTATGCGAACTTCCTTGCCGGTTACAGGATTGCCAAAAGCATTTGTAAAACTTAATGTAATGGGTACTTTGCCATTTGCATAACTTCCATAAGTTGGTTTGCAAATTATTCGATCGTCGATACTGTTGCCAATATAAATAATTTTACTGAAAAAATAATCCGTACCGGCATTTTGCATCCACCATGTATAAGCCCTGAGTGTATATTTTCCGGCAGGTAATTCTGGTTGTAATTTTATATTTCCGAAGAATCCGAGCGAATCTTTCCTGATTTTTACACGCGTAATTACTGTATCCGATTTATCAATCAGTTCCACGTAAATGTATCTACTCAACGTGTTTTGAACATGTGTTGATGCATTCAACAAGTAAGCTTTGAACCATATTTCTTCGCCGGCGCTGTAGTAAGGTTTGTCGGTGTGTAGGTAAACTTTTTCATGCGGAGCATTATACCAAAGGTTCGAAAATCTGGTTGCTAAAGTTTTCTGAAAATCCTGAAGTCCGGTTGATTGTGTTTGTGCCTGTACGAAAAATGTAGTTAATGAAAGTATCAGAACTTTGAAAAGCGATTTGAGCATGTATATATTTGTATGATTTCTTTGTTTGACGATTTTCAGTTTCGAAAGTTTGCCGGATAATAAAAATTTTTTTGTAAGCAACAAAAGTAATTAATCAAAGTCGGTTTTTTAGTAAAAAAAGTTCATTTTGGTTAAATATTTTATTTGTTCAGAGTGGGTGTAATTTTTCTCAAACGTATTTCTATATTTATTATACTTTAACATATTGCGATTTAATGATATATTCCGTCCCAACAGGACTTTATGAAGCGTTCTCTGCTTTTAGATTTTTTCTAATATATAGCCTTTACGAGGCAAAAAATAGTGCCGTAGGCACAAAATGTCGGTTGAATAACAAAACAAGTCTATGTTATAAAAATCCAGTAAGGATGATATTGAAAAATTTATCAAAGTAGAACTAATTTTATTTTAAGTAAATAACAAAAATTTGTATCGCTTTATTTTCATATAATAAAATAAAGGCGTATATTTGTATTGTAAATGTTTTATAAGTAAATATGAAGACTTTACCATATTTTAAAAGACAAATCTATATTGAACGTATTCAACCGTTCATAAACAGTCCTGTGATTAAGGTTATTTCAGGTCAGAGACGTGTTGGAAAGAGTTATCTTTTATTTCAGCTAATCGAGCAGATAAAAGAACTTTATCCTTTATCCGACATTATTTATATAAATAAGGAATTGTTTGATTTTGATGCAATAAAAAACTATTCAGACCTTATAAATTATGTTAGCGAAAACAGAAGAAATAAAAGTGAAAAATGTTTTTTGTTTATTGATGAAATTCAGGATATAAGTGAGTTTGAAAAAGCATTGAGACATTTTTTTGCTGAATATGAGTATGATATATACTGTACAGGTAGCAATGCAAATCTGCTTTCGGGTGAGTTGGCAACGTTTTTAAGTGGTAGATATATCGAATTTAAAGTATTTAGTCTTAGCTATGTTGAATTTTTGGAGTTTCATCAACTTGTTGACAATAATGAATCATTTGAGAAATTCTATAAATTTGGTGGATTACCTTATTTAATTAATTTGCCTCTCGAAGAAAAAATAATCTCTGAATATTTACACAGCATTTTTAATACAATCGTATTGAAGGATGTTGTAGAAAGATATAAGGTCAGAAATGTTCGTAGCCTTAATGATCTTGTTAATTATATTGCCGATACTACCGGTTCAATGTTTTCATCAACAAGCATTAGCGAATATCTTAAATCACAAAGAATTGATATGCAGCCAAAAACAATACTGGAATATCTTGATTATCTTTCAAAAGCATACCTGCTTCAACGAATAAGACCTGTAGATATGCAGGGTAAGGAGATTTTCAGAATTGGAGAGAAGTATTATTTTGAGGACTTGGGAATCCGTCATGCAATTCGTCCATTCCGTCCCAACGATATAAGCAAGGTACTCGAAAATCTTGTTTGCCATCATCTGTCAATGCACGGATATCAATTGTCAATAGGACGTAATAAAGACAAAGAAATTGACTTTATAGCAGAAAAAAGTGGGGAACGCATTTATGTGCAAGTGGCTGCTACCCTAAAAATGTCGACTACAAGAGAGAGAGAATTTGGCAATTTATTAGCGATAAAAGACAATTATCCAAAAATGGTAGTTACCCTCGACAACGAAACCGGAATTTCTTATCAGGGTATTTTACAAATTCCAATTCGCAAATTTTTACTTGAATACAAATAACTCAATTACTAAATAACTTCCGAAAAATCTTTTTTTCAGATATTACAAAAAACGCAAACAGGGAAGTTAAATCCATGTTTGTGTTTTATTTATATCTATAAAAATCCATATCAGCACATAGGATTTGGTTTTATCAGTTTAAAAAAGTCGTTACCTTTATCATCGACCAAAATAAAAGCAGGAAAATTTTCCACTTCAATTTTCCAGATGGCTTCCATTCCGAGTTCAGGATATTCAAGGCATTCCACTTTTTTAATGCTGTTTTGGGCAAGTATTGCAGCCGGTCCGCCAATTGAACCGAGATAAAAACCACCGTATTTCTGGCAGGCATCTGTAACCTGTTGCGTACGGTTTCCTTTAGCAATCATAATCATGCTGCCTCCATTAGCCTGAAATAAATCAACATAAGAATCCATACGTCCGGCAGTAGTTGGTCCAAATGAACCCGAAGGCATTCCTTTGGGCGTTTTTGCCGGACCTGCATAATAAATCGGATGATCTTTTACATATTGAGGCAGCGGTTTGCCTGCATCGAGCAATTCTTTCAGTTTTGCGTGTGCTATGTCGCGACCTACAACAATGGTTCCATTCAGCGAAAGTCGTGTTGCAACCGGATATTGCGATAAAGTAGCCAGAATATCTTTCATTGGTTGATTCAAATCAATTTTTACGGCATTTCCTTCGCCTGCATTGCGGTATTCCTGAGGAATATATTGTCCGGGATTGTCTTCGAGTTTTTCAACCCATAAGCCATCTTTGTTTATTTTTGCCTTAATATTTCTGTCGGCCGAGCACGAAACACCCATACCTACGAAGCACGAAGCTCCATGCCTCGACAAACGCACAATGCGAATATCGTGCGCAAAGTATTTTCCGCCAAACTGAGCACCAATTCCGAGTTCCTGTGCACGTTTCAGAATGAGTTTTTCAAGTTTTACGTCACGGAAAGCTTGTCCGAGTTCGTTTCCTTCGGTTGGTAATTCGTCATAATATTTGGTGGACGCAAGTTTTACGGTTTTCATACAGACATCAGCCGAAGTTCCTCCAATGACAAATGCAATATGATACGGCGGACACGCAGCTGTACCGAGCGAACGCATTTTTTCCGTCAGGAATTTTTCCAGCGAAACAGGATTGAGCAGCGCTTTAGTTTCCTGAAATAAGTATGATTTGTTGGCAGAACCACCACCTTTGGCAATAAAAAGGAATTTATATTCGTTGCCGTGACTTGCCACAAGATCGATTTGCGCAGGAAGATTTGTACCCGTGTTCACTTCATCGTACATGTTAAGCGCGGCATTTTGCGAGTAACGCAGGTTTTCTTCGGTGTAAGTCTGATATATTCCTTTTGATA
>CAYQWD010000336.1:0-3809 GCA_964420955.1 uncultured Paludibacter sp.
CAAATAATTATCCGGTTTTTTTATATCTATTACCTATTTTTAATTAGGGTTTGAGATTAATCATGGATTACATTTTGAAATAAACACAAAAATTTCAAACATAGTTTTACAGTATTATTTTTATTATGATTAAGATGAGATAATTGTATGTTTTGAACAGGTAAGTTAAATATAATTCCTAAAAAATAAGCATTCCAAATATGCCGAATTTGGGATGTTTTATGAAATTGCTGCCATAACTTTCTAACAAAATGCAAAACGGATTATTTGAATCGATATTAAACGCTTAACTTCTAATACTAATGTTTAATATGACTAAACCCGAAAAGCTTTTGCCTTCCGCTCAATTTCAGAAGGTGAAATTTTATATTTTGCTGCAACTTTTCTCCAGGAAGCGACTGCTTTAGTTACTTCCTCTTTTATTTCCTCAGCACGTTTGTCAGATATCAAATAGTAAGGCGCGGTGTTCATAACCAAATCAATATCCAATGAGTTATCCACTTCATTAATATTCAGTTTAAGACCTGTTCCGGTTTCGTTTGCATTAATGTCAAATGCTGGTGATAGAATCCAACCGTCTTCAGTGTATAGAAACCCATGATTTCGCAAATGATCATCCGTGTTGGAAACACAAACAGAAAATAGAACTCTTCGGAAAAGCTCTTCCAAGTTGCCGGTTACATCCGCACATTCCGACTTAATAACCCCGACTAAATCCAAATAACTTACACCACTATCCGCATCGTCACCATCAGTACGTTGCAGTATTGTCATAGCTGAAGTGTAATGAATCCGCTTATTGTCTTCGGTTCGGTCAAAACGTTGTGATAAATAGGTATGATAAGAAGAAGCCAGTTTTTTTACACAGGCATTCGGAACAGTGATGTTGGCCTGGATAGCCAATTCATGAACAACCATTTCCCAAAGTCCGACATCCGAATCATCCTTTTTACTTGGAAATTTCGCAATCCATTGATTTCCGTGTGTGTCAACAACATCCGCTTTAGGGCGAGCTCCTCCAAGTGAAGATCCGGGAGCAATCAATTGATTAATCCATTTCAGGGAAGCTTCATCTGACTCGTCTGCATTTTTTTCATATTGTTCAACTGCGAATTCAAGTTCTCTTAATGATGTCCAGGGTGGAGCTGCCAGTCGTTGGTCGTTACTTATAAATTCACCCTGTTCGGTTTCTCTAAAACGCAATCCTCCCATACGGTGACTATCGTGTACCCCCAATAAAAAATCAATTCCTAATAAAGTACGAGGTTCGGTTTTCTCAATTCTAGCTAAAAGAACTTCTCTACGTTTCATTAAGAGCTGCCCCCATCTATCAGGTGATGAGTCCTTGAATATTCCAAAGTTTTCATTCCCTCCTGCATATTGTTTTCCCGAAAATAATGGCAACTCCGGATCAATAACTATTCCTGTTTTTAACCATTCTTTTTCATATTCAAAGGAATATACAGCCTTACCTCTGATTGTTGTAAACCAAAGTCTCCCTACTAATTTGGGCTTATCGTACATAAACCAATCAGCATAAACAAGTATTTCTTTTTCCTGATTCTTTCCCATTTTCTCTATTCAAATTTCGGCTTTTGGAAATGACCTTTATCAATCACATGTTTTATAACTGAAGGGGTTTCTTTCTTTTTCGGTGCTCTCTTTTTCACTACCAGTCCCGCATCTTGAATTTGACGACCAACCGGATCTTTGTCCGCAATCAACAATAAGTCATCATCTAGTTTTAATACTGCCAATACCTGCAAATAATTACCCAAAGAAACAGATGGCGAACCAGCTTCAATGTTAGTCATTGTTGAAATAGCAATCCCCGCTCTTTCAGCTAAAGATCGTAAGGAAAGTTTACGCCTTAAACGGGCTAACTTTATATTCTCCCCAAGCGTATTTAATATCTTTTTTTGCTTAATTGTAAAGTTCATAGTCTTATTATTTCATAACAACTGATATTTCAGTACAAATATATGCATTTATATTCAAATATCATACGTTATTATGAATGTATTTTTCTTTACATACTATTTCAAAAAACAGTCGGCTTAATGATTAAAATACTAAATAAAATTCGCATCTTTGATGTATGAGATTCCTCATTTTCGAATCATTTTTTCGAGGTGGAGAGCCATGTGGACTGATAGATTTTACATACACAACATATTGAATTTCAAAATATAACTGAGAGAGCACAAGTTCCAATGGATACTGTCTTCAAAGGTGTGTCTTGGATAAAAAATCTTTGTGAAATCCAAAAATAAATCTATATGAAATACGGAATTACAACACAAAACCTATTGATATTTTGTTTGACCGGAAACTGCCGTAAACTCCAATAAGTGAGCTATCCACTAATTTAATAAGCATCAAATACGATTTCTTTTGTAATTTTATAAGTTGTTACCATTAATGTTGGCCACTGATCAATATATCCGGATACCCTCTGTTTGTTAAATGATCAATAATTCGTAGTGATTTCTTTTGAATTTGAGTTTTAAAATGCAATTTGATAATGATATTTAAAAAAACAAATTTTATTAGGAAGCATTAATACTTTATCTGAAGATAATAAGAAAGAAATTCTATCCAACAAATATTAATTTTTTAAATTTTCAGCAAAAAAAATCAGGTTATCAAATTGATAACCTGATTCTGTATAGTTAAATTTTACAATTACCAGCCAGGATTTTGTTGTGCTTTCAAAACATCGTTAGTTAACAATTCTTCCTGTGGAATTGGCCATAAGAATCTTTTATCAGGATTTGGCGAATAAGTATAACCAACCAAATCCGATGATCTCATAGTCCATCCTGCAGGAACAGCAGCATAAGTAGCAAGTGTAATAGCTGAGTTTAGAACTTTTGCGGGAATGCCATTTGGCCTATTATTGGCATCAGGGTCAGCTTGCAATCTGTGAATATCAGCCCAACGACGACCTTCACCAAGAAATTCAATACGGCGTTCTCTCAGTATTGCAGTAATCAATCCAGCCTGATCGGCAGTGAAATTAGCAGCAACGAATTGGTCAGCCACATTTGTTACAGCGCGATTACGAATTCTGTTCAGAGCAGTTACAGCATTGGTAATATTTGTAGCGCCACCTTTACGAGCTAAAGCTTCTGCATAATCAAGTGTAGGCTCAGCATATCTAATTATAGGTGTATAATCTGTATAAGTTGCACCATCGCGATACTTGTGTATCAGTTTTGTAGTTGAACCATTTCTTGCTGTTTGTGTACGACGCAAATCGTTAGCCAGCCACCAAGTGGAATTCCAAATCATTGGACTGATTGAAACCAAAGCACGTGTATTGTACATTGATCCCAATGCTCCGTTTACTCCCGGATGGTCAGTATCGAGATTTTCAATAGAGAAAATTGATTCTGTATTTGTTTTGTTATCAGCAAAAGGACCTTCAGGAGTAGTTGTTAGCGTATAGCCAGTTAAATTTGGATATTCGGCAATAATTCCGTCCCAATTCCACATGTGTGAATAAATTCTTAGCTTAAGAGCAAGTGCAGCGCCTTTTGTAGCTCTTACAACATGCAGATATGGTCTTCCAGTTACTTCAGTCTTTCTCGAAGCTGGTAATTTTGATTCTGCAAAAGCGAGATCGGCTAAAATAAACGTATAGACAGCAGACACTTTATCTCTGGGTTTCAGTACTTCCGATGCTACTTCAGCAGCTCCAACAACAGGAATTGTTCTGATAGGTACTCCCAAATGAGAAGCATCTGAAGTATGTTTATAAGGATAAGCAAAATGTATTAGCAGTTCGTGGTATGAAAGTGCCCTCA
>CAYQWD010000337.1:0-3804 GCA_964420955.1 uncultured Paludibacter sp.
AATGGTAAGTGGACGATGCTGTACAGGCGAAAAGATTTTAGTGATATTTTTAAAATAAGTGGATTTATCAGGAATTTGAATAGCCATGTAATAGGTTCTTGATCGGCTCAGTGCAAGCGTGCCTTTTAAAACAGGCAAGGTTTTATCAATTTTCAGTTTCGATTTTTCAGGAAAAATTCCTGTAAGCAATCTATCGTTTTTTGCACCAAATGTAACCTGAAAAGCATTTCCATGCAGTTTGAAAATATTTCCCTTGCAATACTCGGTTTTAAATTCGAAACTATCCTCCGGATCGACACCCAAATCACCCTCGCGACTGAATCGCTTATCAGCACAACCGCCAAAACGCCAGGACAAGTTAGTGTTATTAGGGATATTTTCTGTTTCGATACGAAGTATCATTCCTTCAGCACCAGCCATGGCAAGTGCAGTTATCCGAATTTCACCTTTACCGGTAAAATTTTTATCGCGTATAATGTAAATTCGCGAGCCTGGCTTGTAAATACTTTTTATATAATCAGCATCATTTAGATTTTTTATTACATTTTTATTACTGATACTGAACGAAAGATTTCCGCCCATGCGTGGCAGATAAAGTGCAAATTCCGGCACATCGCCCGTTTCTACCCTGAAACCGGTGTGTGTGCCGTAAAGTGCACGATTAAATTTATTTTTACCGTTTACAATTGCAAAACCATCACCCTCGGGAGTATAGCGGAGTTCGCGCTTGGCAGTTCGGTCGATTTTTTCAATATTTTTGTTCAATTCAGGATCGAATACTGTTTTGGATTGCGCAAAAATACAGGAATTGAAAGCAGAAAATAAAAAAAATATCGGAAGAAAAATTAATCGATTTCCGTTAAACATAAGTGTCAGAATTTTAAGTTTCAAAAATAATACTTTTTTGTTTTGTTTCCATAAGATAAGCTGCGAAAAGAAAGTGCAGATTACATACTTTAAATTTTCAGGAGGAAAAAATAGCCAAAAAAAACAAATCACTACTTACCGATAAAAAATATTTTGAATTAATTTTTTTAGCTTGTTAGATTCCTCACTTTGTTCGGAAAGACAGACAATCAATAAGACAGGTTTTTGGGAGGAGGTAGGTTGGCGGCGAAACCGCCAACCTACCTCCTCCCAACCATAATCAATACAAAGCATTGTCATTCAGAGCGTAGCGAAGAATTTCAGATGTTTAGTCGGTTAGTAGTGAAAACAAATATAGAGGGTTGATTTTATAATTTCTTTAATTTTCAATTCTGATATAAAATCAGTAGCTTTGCAGCAGGAAATTTATAAAGCAAATTTTAAAAAAATCAATGCTCGACCAATCCACAGTTGACCGGATTATCGATGCCGCCCGCATTCAGGAAGTGGTTTCGGATTATGTTACGCTGCGCAAACGTGGTGTGAATATGATTGGTTTGTGCCCTTTTCACAACGAGAAAACGCCCTCATTTACCGTTTCGCCGGCAAAGGGAATTTTTAAATGTTTTGGTTGTGGCAAAGGTGGTAATTCAGTACATTTTATAATGGAGCATGAGCAAATCTCGTATTACGAAGCGCTCAAATTTCTTGCCCGTAAATATCATATTGAGTTTAAGGAACGTGAATTTACTCCCGAAGAACAGGCTGCCCGCAACGACCGTGAGAGCATGTTTCTGGTAAACGAGTATGCACAGAAATATTTCTCAACCACGTTGCATAATCATATCGAAGGAAAATCAATAGGGCTTTCCTATTTCCGGGAAAGAGCTTTCCGCGATGATATTATCCGAAAATTTCAGCTTGGTTACGCACTGGAGCATCGAGAGGGTTTTACACAAACCGCACTGAAAGAAGGTTATAACAAGGAATATCTCGTAAAAACCGGCTTAACGCTCGAAAATGAACAGGGACAACTTACCGATCGTTTTCGCGGACGCGTAATGTTTCCGGTGCATACACTTTCGGGTAAAGTTGTGGCTTTTGGTGGAAGAATCATTCGGAAAGATGACAAAACTGCAAAATATGTAAACTCGCCCGAATCGGAAATATATCATAAAAGTAACGAGCTTTACGGCATTTATTTTGCCAAACAAGCCATTGTCAGGGAAGACCGTTGTTATTTGGTAGAAGGTTACACCGATGTAATTTCGATGCATCAATCAGGCATCGAAAATGTGGTTGCATCATCGGGCACTTCACTTACGCCCGGTCAAATCCGCCTGATTCACCGCTTCACCGAAAATGTAACCATTATTTACGATGGCGACCCTGCAGGCATAAAAGCATCGATAAGAGGTATCGACATGTTGCTCGAAGAAGGTTTGAATATCAGAGTTTTACTGCTCCCCGATGGCGACGATCCGGACTCTTATGCCCGCAAAACCAATGCATCTGATTTTATCGAATTTGTAAATAAAAATTCGGTGGATTTTATGCGGTTTAAAACCCGTCTGCTGATTGACGATGCAGGGAACGATCCGGTGAAACGTGCGGCACTTATCAGCGATATTGTGCGAAGCATTTCCATAATACCAAATCAGGTAATAAGAGGTGAATATGTTAAAGAGTGCAGCATTTTGCTCAAAACTGATGAAGCAATGCTTTATCATGAAATTAATAAATTGAAAGCAAATGTGCGGGAAAAACAAACATCATCAATCCAAACAAAACTGCAGCCAGATATTACCCAAACCACAAGCACAATTACTTCGGCGCTATTTGATAGTGAAGAGAAAAATTTGCTGCAATTGTTGATAAAACACGGACACCTTTTAAAATTTTACAAGTCAGAGGATAGTGAAGAGCTGATTTCTGTAGCAAAATTGGTTATTGATGATCTTGAAAAGGATGATTTGCATTTTCAAAACCCCTTACATCGACGAATGTTAAATGAATACAAGCAAAACTGTATGCAAATGACAGAAAGTGCCGAAAAGTTTTTCACCTTTCATCCCGATCCGCAAATCAGCAAGTTTGCTATTGAATTGCTCTCAGAAAAATATACGCTGAGCAAAGTGCATTCAAAAATGAAGGAATTAATTTCAGACGAAGAAAGATTAACTGAATTGGCACCTCGATTGGTTTATGAGTATCAGAACAGTTTACTCATTGAACAGGTAAGACTCAAACTGGAGGAAATGAAATCGGCTTCAGAAACCGGCGACAATAATTTGGTTATCAAAATAATGACTGAAATTAAAAATTTGGATGAAGCTAAAAAAGAACTTTCGAAAAAACTTGGTGAACGTATTATAATCAAAATTTAATTTAAATAATGACCCATCAGACGCTATTAAAAAATCCCGAATACGAAGTAATTGCTGAAATTTATCACACTGATTTAAAGCAGTTTTTAACGAAAGAAGTTGAACAACAACCGATTTGGGCACGTGTGGCAAATATGTTTCAGATAACAGGTTTGCTAGTTTTTATATTGGGCAGTTTCAAAGCATTTTTGCCTTTTTTGATGCAACGCAATGCAGAATTTCTTCTTTGGATGTTTTACGGCATTGTATTCACTTTTACTATTCTAATTATTTTACATGAATTGATACATACATTAGCATATTTCATAGTTGGCGCTCGCAAGCTAAGTTTCGGGATGAACTTGCGCAAATTTATGTTTTATGTTACCGCTGACAGATTTGTTGCTGATAAAAAGAAATTCACTATCGTAGCGATTGCGCCTGCCGTGATTGTTAGCGCTTTAAGCATCATTGGTTTAGCAGTTTTTTATCAACATCCGGCTTTTTACTTCTTTATTCCCATTTTCGGACTTCATTTTATCTTCTGCGGTGGCGATTTCAGTCTGTTGTG
>CAYQWD010000338.1:0-281 GCA_964420955.1 uncultured Paludibacter sp.
AATTTCTTCCTTTGGTTTTTGCTTTTCAATTGGTTGTATTTCAGGTTTTGTTTCAACCGGCTTTACAGCTTGAACTTCTTGAGGTTTTTCCGGATTTTTCTCAGTTTTTGGTTCAGCAACCGGTTTTTCAACCACTTTTGGCTTCTCATCCAGTTCGATTTTTCCTACCGGCGTCAAATGTGGACGTTGATCTTCTGGCACAACTGTAGGAATTTCCTCAACTTTTTGGGGAGCTTTTTTAACTGACACATAGCCATCGAGTCCTACAGCATCGGCTTTTC
>CAYQWD010000338.1:291-2922 GCA_964420955.1 uncultured Paludibacter sp.
GATGCCAGTCATTACTGAGTTTCTCTGACTCCAGTTTTAGTGCCATATCTTTGTTGAATTCTTTGGCAAGCATAAAATACAGATCGTCCGTCAGTTTATGATTCGGATCGACCGGAATTTTATGACCTTTTTTAGCCAGAAAATCAACTGCTGTAGTCATTCCTACATTCAGATCTTTACACGCTTTGCTTAATCTTATGGACATATATTAGGGTTTTATCTTTTTCGTTAAAAAAATTATTTTTTCTTTCAAAACAAGAAAAAATAATTCAGATTTATTTATTATTCTTCTTCAAACTCTGCCTTCAAAATGTCAATCAGGTAATCGATTGTTTCTTCTTCAAGATCGGTTCTTCGTATGAGTTCCTGTCGAGGAATTGCTAAAACGCTGCGTGCTGTATCGCACCCGATAGCCTTAAATGCATCGATAACCCACTGATCAATTTCATCGGCAAATTCATCGAGATAAATATCTTCTGTTTCTTCATTCTGATCGAGTTCGCGGAATACGTCAAGGGTATATCCGGTAAGTAAACTTGCAAGACGTATATTCAAACCGCCTTTACCAATTGCTTGCGAAACATCTTCGGGTTTCAGATAAATTTCGGCACGTTTTTCGGCTTCATTTAAACGAATTGACGAAATTTTCGCAGGACTTAAAGCCCTTGAAATAAACAGACTTGTATTCGAAGTATAATTAATGACATCAATATTTTCGTTTCGTAGTTCGCGCACAATTCCATGAATTCTGACTCCTTTCACACCAACACAAGCGCCTACGGGGTCAATACGATCATCGTACGATTCTACTGCTACTTTCGCTCTTTCGCCAGGTATGCGTGCTATCTTCTTGATTATTATTAAACCTTCATGAATTTCAGGCACTTCAAGTTCAAAAAGTCTTTCGAGAAAAACAGGCGATGTACGCGATACAATGATGCGGGGATTGCTGTTTTTATTTTCTACAACTGCAACCACAGCACGAACCATGTCGCCTTTACGATAGAAATCGGTTGGAATTTGTTCTGATTTTGGCAAATAAAGTTCTATTCCATCTTCGTCAATCAGCAACATTTCCTTTTTCCATATCTGATAAAGTTCAGCCGAGATTATCTGCCCTACTTTTTCGCTATATTTGGTAAAAACATTGTCTTTCTGTAATTCAAGAATTTTCGAAGAAAGTGTTTGACGCAATGTAAGAATAGCACGACGACCAAAACTCATAAAGTCGACAGTATCGGTTACATCTTCGCCTATTTCATAATCTTCGTCAATTTTTTTTGCTTCGGTAATCGAAATTTCCAAATTCGAGTCTTCTAGTTCATCATCTGCAACTACCGTACGATTCCTGTAGATTTCAAAATCACCTTTATCAGGATTAATAATAACATCGTAGTTTTCGTCTGAACCGAACAATTTTGTAATTACATTACGAAACGATTCCTCCATTACACTGATTAGAGTGCGGCGGTCTATGTTTTTCAGTTCTTTAAATTCGGAAAAAGTATCAATCAAATTGATTGAATCATTTTTTTTATTCATGATTTATCTGAATCTTAAAATATATTTTGTTGTTTTTATTTCGTTATAAGTGAACTTGGCTTCTTCTGTAATGGTTATTTTCTTTTTTGAGTTTTCTGCTTTTGCTCTTTTTTCTGTTTCAAGTACAAAAAATTCTTCTGACACTTCTTTCAGTTTACCAGTGTATTTCATGCCTGACTTTACAATGACTTCCACCTCTTTTCCAATGTTTTTTCGGTACTGATTCAAAACCTTAAAAGGCTGAGTTATACCTGCTGAACACACTTCTAGTTCGTAATTTTCAATTTCAGGACTTAATTTAGTTTCAAGATGTTTATTCAAATCAACACAAAAGTCGATAGATACTCCTTCGAATGCATCTATTTCTACAGTGATTTTATTATCCGAAGTTATATTTATATCTACAAGATAATAGCCAGAATTTAACAGAAATGCGTTAACTTCTTGAATTACAGCATATTTTAAAATCATTTATATATGTTTTTACAACAATGAAGGGGACTGTTGTCCCCTCCACCCAATTCAAATTCAGGTGCAAAAATACAAAATAATTCTTTAACTCACAAAGAATTAACAATAATATTCAAAATCATTATCTACATCATGCTAAAAACGAATGTTTTGAATATTTTTTTGCAGCAATATTTTGTATAATAGTAGAAACGGAAAGTTAGAAAATGACAAAAAAATTAGAGTAATTTTTTAAAAAAATTCACGGGTAGTAATTGTGATTTGTAACTAAACAGTTAAATTTGTAAAAACATTGAGCAATATTTTAATATCATGTAAAAACTTATGTATAAAATTTTGTCGATTAATCCGGGTTCTACTTCTACCAAGTTTTCTGTGCATCACGATGAAAAACTTGAAATTCTACATACCATTCGACATTCAGGAGAGGAATTAAAACCATTTTCAAACATATTCGAACAATACAATTTCAGAAAAGAACTTATTTTACGCCAACTTGCAGAAGATGAAATAGAAATAAACGAACTTTCGGCAATAGTAGGACGCGGAGGAATGTTGCATCCGCTCGAATCAGGAATTTACAATATCAACAAAAAAATGATTGAAGATGTAAGTTTT
>CAYQWD010000338.1:3007-3777 GCA_964420955.1 uncultured Paludibacter sp.
GTTTGTGTAGACGAATTTCATGATGTTGCCCGCATAAGTGGATTGCCCGGAATGCCAAGACGTTCATTATTCCACGCTCTCAATCATAAAGCCGTTGCAAGAAAGTATGCTTCTGCCAATGGAACAAGTTATGAGAAGATAAATCTTGTAGTGGCACATCTTGGAGGTGGCATTTCAGTAGCTGCACACCGGATGGGAAAAGTTATAGATGTAAATCAGGCGCTTGATGGCTATGGTCCTTTTTCACCTGAAAGAACTGGAACTGTAGATGCTGGCAAACTAATGGAAATGTGTTTCAGCGGTAATTTTTCACAACATCAGATAAAAAAAATGCTTGTGGGCGAGGGTGGTTTAATGGCACATTTGGGCACCAACGAGGTGATAAAAGCTGTAGAGATGGCTGAAAATGGTAATGAGTATGCAGCGCTTGTCCTCGATGCAATGGCGTATAATGTTGCTAAAGAAATTGGAGCCATGATGGCTGTTCTGAAAGGCGATGCCGATGCAATTATCATAACCGGTGGTATTGCTTACAGTCAACTTATAGTAAAAAAAATATCAGCTGCAGTAACACATTTTTCAAAAGTAGTAGTATATCCGGGCGAAGACGAAATGAGTGCACTTGCAAACGCCGGACTCAGAGCATTGCGGGGTGAAGTAGTTAAGGAATATAAATAGCAACCAACAAAAATTGAGAAATCAGTTACAGAAAAAGTTTACATAAAAAAACACTACTGACCGATAAAAAATAGTTTGAATTATTTTTTTTT
>CAYQWD010000339.1:0-3769 GCA_964420955.1 uncultured Paludibacter sp.
TACCATCAATAACAGTAGCAGCAGGGTGGTTTATGTTTTTTTCAACAGCCTTAATCGTTCCGTCCTTAAAAAGTACATCGCTCGTAAAAATTTTACCTTCGTTTACCAAGGTTGCATTTTTTATCAGATATGCTTCATTATATAATTTTTCTTCATTCATTTATACTGTAATTTTTTACTTAAAACCTGGTAACAATTATTACTTTCAGTTCATCGCTTTCAAAAAAAAACATAGCGGAAAGTGCGATGAGATAAAAGAATTCGTCGTAATAATTTTCAATTATATTTCATATTTGGCACAAAGGACAAACGAGAAAAAGTTAATTGCCAAGGTTATAACTATTAGTCATACCTGAAAAGTTTTAAGTTAACTCACATTATATTAAGTATTTAGTTGATGAATTTTTGTGTTGTCAGAACTTAGAATAAACTTGACACAACTTTATTTAAATTAATTATGCAAAATTACACAATAAACTTCATAAAATATTATTTAACTTTGCAATATACATTATAAATTATATTTATGAATTATACACTTAACCAGTTACAGATTTTCTTAAAAGTAACACAAACTTTAAGCATTACAAAAGCGGCTAATGAGTTGCACTTGACGCAACCTGCGGTTTCAATTCAGTTAAAAAATTTACAAAGTCAATTTGATATTCCATTGATAGAAGTTATCAATAAAAAAATATATGTAACAGATTTTGGCAAAGAGATAGCAAAAGCATCAAAAAAAATACTTCACGAGGTACATACAATAAACTTTAAGACTCACGCCCATAAAGGACACCTTACCGGTAAACTTAAAGTTTCAGCTGTTTCGACAGGCTGTTATATAGCACCGTTTTTTGTTGCTGGTTTTATAAATCAACATCAAGGCGTTGAATTGTTGCTGGATGTTACCAACAAGGCACAGGTAATTAACAGTCTTGAAAAAAACGAAGTAGATTTTGCGTTGGTAAGTGTTTTACCCGAAAACATAAATGTTGAAAAAGTTGAACTTATGCAGAATAAATTATTTGTAGTAGGCAACAAAGACGAAAAATTTGATAAAAAAGAACATAGCAAAAAAATTTTTGAAAGTATTCCGCTTATTTATCGTGAACAAGGCTCGGGTACAAGATATGTTATGGAAAATTTCATTAGGAAAAACAAACTCCCCGTAAAAAAGAAAATGGAACTTACCGGAAATGAAGCATTAAAACATGCCTTAATAGCAGGCTTGGGATATTCTATAATGCCACTTATAGGCATAAAAAATGAATTGGAAAAAAACCAGCTACAAATTTTAAAGGTTAAAGGTTTCCCGATAATATCGACTTGGTATTTAATATGGTTAAAAGAAAAGAAGTTTTCGCCGGTTGCAAATGCATACTTAAATTACATAAAAAATGAGAAGCATAACATTATTCAAGAAAAGTTTGAATGGTTCAATAAATATTAATGTTTTTTATGGGTTACAAAAATCGCAATATTGAGGGTCTTCAACTCTTTTTTCATTAGGATATAACTTTTCTGTTTGATAATTACATTTCAGGCAACGATAAACATACTTTAACGTTGACCTTGTGGGCATACCACATATTTCGCAAGGCAATCCTTTTACGGCATCTACAACACTAAAACCCGGAAAGCTGCAACTGGGACATAACGATTTTGCTTTTTCTGCAAGTCTTTTGGTTGCTTGCTCAATTACTTTCATACGGGTAGGATTTAACATTGCCCGCATATCTGTTTCTGCATAGGCAGAACCATCGTCATTTTTAATGATTTTATAATTTTCAATCAATTCTTCTAAAGACCGGCTGTTTTTTATTATGCCAACTAAAATATCTTTTGCTTTTTTTAAAATAATACCGTGCGATGGAAAGCCAATTTTTGTTGCAAATGCAATTAGTTCATCCACAGATTTTATTTCTGCCCCATCAAAATTTGTTTCCAAACACAACTCCCGTTCAATAATTTCTAAATCATTATCTTTGTCCATCAACATCACGAGCTCATCGTCTGCATGGGCAAAAACAATGCTTGGGTGCGCCCCGAATGAACCCTCATTGGCTATTGCAAGATTAATTCCACTTGCAGCAATTGCCATTTGGCACTTGTTGCGCAGCGTTGTAATCGGGTCGTCTTTTCTTTCAACTTCTCCCGAAAAAGTTCCTAATTTATCAGTGTCTAAACCATGCAAAGTAACACAAATTAGCCCCAGTTCATTTTCAAGAATTGGGGCAATTACTTCTTCTTTTCTATGTTTTGTTGCTATTACTGCTTTTCTGCCTTTAAAAAAATCCATGTTATATTTTCAGGTTTTTTGATTTCAGAATTACTTGTTCTTTCAATTCGTCCTTATAAAGAATTATTTTTTCAAGTAAAGTTTTATCTTTTGCCGATACTATTTGTGCCGCAAGGATTCCTGCATTTTTTGCACCGTTAAGTGCCACTGTTGCAACGGGTACACCGCCGGGCATTTGCAAAATAGACAGAACAGAATCCCATCCGTCAATTGAATTACTTGACATTATTGGCACTCCAATTACGGGTAATGGTGAAATTGCTGCAACCATACCGGGTAAGTGTGCAGCGCCGCCAGCCCCTGCAATGATTGCCAAAATACCACGTTTGTGTGCTTTTGCTGCAAATTCATATAATTTTTCCGGTGTTCGGTGCGCCGACACGATATCAATTTCATATCCAACTCCAAATTTTTCGAGTATTTCAGCTGCTTGCTTCATAATGGGCAAATCTGAATCCGACCCCATTACTATGCTAATTAACTTTTCCATGATTTTACCTTAATTAATTGTTTAACTTTTTCTGCTTTTTTTAATGCACACTCTATTGAAGATGATAAAACGGTAACATGTCCCATCTTTCTGTATGGTTTGGTTATTTTTTTTCCATACAAATGTATTTTAACCCCTTCAATAGCCATACTTTCAGTTAATCCTTCATACATTACAGGTCCTTCGTATTATTCGGCGCCCAAAATATTTATCATTACCGATGGAAGTTTAATTTTTGTGCTTCCCAATGGCAAATTTAAAATTGCACGCAAATGCTGCTCAAACTGCGATGTAATTATACTTTCAATGGTATGGTGACCGCTGTTGTGAGTCCGTGGGGCAATTTCGTTTACTAGAACTTCGCCTTTTGAATCAATGAAAAACTCTACTGCCAGTAATCCTTCCATATTTAACAATTCTATTATTTCACCGGCAAAATTAATTGCTTTTTCCGATTGCTCAACTGATATCGATGATGGACAAATTAATTTATCTACAAGATTTGCATTAGTGTCAAATACCATTTCTACAACAGGATAACATTTGATTTCGCCATTTTTGTTCCGTGCTACAATTACTGAAATTTCTTTTTCAATTTCAACTTTTTCCTCAATTACAGAAGCTCCGTTTAAAAGTTTTGTCAAATCGTTTTTACTGTTTACTACAACTACACCACGTCCATCATATCCTCCTTTCCTTAGTTTTTGAACAAAAGGGAAATGGATTTCACTGTTTTCAATACCATTTAAAATTTCTTTTTCCGTTTCATAAATTAAAAAAGGAGATGTTGGAATCCCATTTTTTTGATAAAACTGTTTTTGCAATCCCTTGTCCTGAATTAATTCTAATATGTCGGGGTCGGGTACAATTTTTAAACCTTCTGATTTGAGCTTTTTTAACGCTTCAATATTAACATTCTCAATTTCAAAAGTCAATACATCAACCATTCTCCCAAATTGATATACTGATTGAAAATCTAA
>CAYQWD010000340.1:0-3747 GCA_964420955.1 uncultured Paludibacter sp.
TCAAGTATAAAAAATCCCAGCACGAAGAGAAAAATAATAACCGCTCCAATATAAACAGGTCCGGAAGTGCCAGGTTGCGTTCCCCAATATAGTGGTAATTGCATTTCTTTCATCATATTATCCACATTAGGAACTCCCATACTGCGAAGTTTTGCAGCTGTGTTGCTGTCTGAGTTAAGTATTCCGGCACTGGCTCCACCCTTAAAATTTGGAATTAGCAAAGTCATGGTTTCATCTATTCCGTAGCTCCACTGAGTGATGTAATCTTTATTCAGCCCGTGTTGGGAGTTTTGAGTGTCAACAGTAAGTTCATTCGATTTGCCACGCATGGTGTATTGTGAGTACTCATAAGTGGTAAGCAGCGAAGTGGCATTCATTGCCAAAGCTACTATAGTAGCTGAGATAATTATGCCTGTTGATTTAAAAAACTTCAGTAATAGCTTGTTTTTTATGCTGAAAACAAGTTCGGAGATACCAAAAAACAATAAAACAAAAAGTGTATAATATAATATCTGAATGTGATTAGCGCGAATTGCTAAACTTAGAAAAAGAGCAGTAAGAATACCACCCGCAATTAGATTTTTTCTGTATGTCAGAAAAACTGCACCGATTAATGGCGCCATGTAAGCTATGGTAATTGCTTTGGAGTTATGTCCTGCCTGAATTATTATGAAGTTATATGAGGCAAAAGTAAATGCAATGGCGCCCACTATGGCAAGCCATGGTTTGGTGCCGAAAGATAACATGAGTATATAAAAACCTGTAAGGTATAATAAAACAAAAAATACAGGTAGTGGAAATATTTTAATTGTGTTTTCGATGTAAGATACAAGATTGTAGGGTTGAGTCATCGAAATCTGATAAGTAGGCATGCCTCCAAACATGGAATTTGTCCATAGTGTTACATCATCATGTGTTTGGTTATAATCAACAGTTTCTTTTGCCATACACATCCAACTCTCTGTATCATGACCCAGCAATTGTTTGCCTTCGAGTACAGGTGTGAAATATACATAAGCTAAAATTATAAACAACAGAACTGCAACAATGTGTGGAGTAACGCCTGAAAAGAATTGTTTATTCATTGAACTGAAGTTTTACAAAAGGGAACATTTTGGGAAAAATCACACAAAAGTACTATATTTTTAGCCTTTTGATACTTGAAACATGTATTAAATTTGTTAATATTTTATACAATACTAATAATTATGTCGTTTTATAACTTTTTAAACAGTTGTTGCGGTTATTAAATTGGTTATTATTCATTAGATAGTTTAAAAGCATGATACTTTAATAAATCGAAAAAATGTTATTTACATTATTAAAAGCAAAGAAAAGAAAGTGATTCGAGAACTGCACCAATTTTTGATTGATAAACTTAGCTGTGGTTACTTTAATTCCAATTTTTGTAGTTTATAAAAACATTTAGTAAGTGCTTTCCATTAGTAAATATCATTGCCAACAATCCATTACTTTGTAGTGGTTTATGCAAAGATTACTCTTGCATGGTAAAAAAAAAAATTGAACACTTACTTTAAATAATTCTTTAGCAACTACTATTATGTAAATAAATAAAAATAAATAATTACATGAATTAAAAAAAAGTGAAAATAATTTTACTCTCAAAGTGAAGTTCGAAATATGTAAATTGATTAAAAAGTAAGTTGTACAATTAATAAATTATAAATTTTAGTACAGAAAAAACAAAAACCATTATTATAAGTCTAAAAAAAATAACTTTTAAAACTTTAAAATATTTTACTGATATTTTTTTTCACCTTATATTTGCATCACATTTCGTTAAAAATTTCAGTATTTTTAAATTTTATTACATTTTAGTTTTTCAAATGATTGAATCAACTTTATATATAAACGGGAAATCGAATCTAACACCTGCGGATGCTGTGATTTCAAAAATTAAGGGACTGATAAATTCCGGAATTTTAAAACCGGGTGACAAATTACCTGCCGAAAGAAAAATGGCTTTGGATTTTGGCGTTGGTCGCACTCAAATACGTGAAGCATTGCATAAACTAGAATTTTACGGAATTATCAAAACTTTACCCCAAAGTGGATCCGTAATCAATGGATTGGATATAAATACCTTGGACGGATTGATTTCTGACGTTTTAAATCTTCAGGATTACGATTTTTTTTCTTTAGTTGAAACACGCTTTGTACTTGAAGTACAAGCCATTCGTTTGTGTGCTGAACGCTGGAATGAACAAGATTTAGAAAACCTGGAAAATGCTTACAATAATTATTTACTCAATTACAATTCGCCCGATCGTGTTAGCTATGATTTTGCCTTTCACAGGGCTATTGCAGAGGCATGCCATAATCCGGTATTTAAAGCTATGTTGATGATTATAATCCCAGATATTATGATAATTTATCAACGCGACAGAATCTGTGCTCCCAATAAATCTATTGTTGATGAACATGCTGAAATGTTGAAAGCAATAAAAATGCGAGATGGTAAATTGGCTGCGAAAATAATGAAAGAGCATCTTCAAGGAGTTGTAGATTTTGCTAAGTCAAAATTGAATTTGACCATTTAAGTATAAGATAATTAATGTTGAAAATAGCTGTTCATTTTATGGGCAGCTTTTTTTGTCCATTATAATATAATACGTCGGAAAAATATGTTTAATAACATAAAATCGAAAAAAATCAATATTTTATATTGCAATTCTCAAACTTTGTAGTAATTTTGGTCGACCAAATTATTGGTTGACCAATTTTAATTCAAACAAATTCAATTCTTAACTTGTTTTATTATGATAAATCAAGGAATTATCAATAAGCGAGAACCATAAAATATTATACTAATTAATAAAACTGAAAAAAATAAATTTACTACTTCATGAAAAAAACTTTTAAACAAAATTTCGCACGAAACGCCATTTTAATAATCGCTTTATTTATAGCGAATATAACGATGGTATTTTCCCAGTTAAAAATCAGCGGAACAGTTACTGATAAAAACAAGGATGCATTGATTGGAGTTAATATTACAGTGAGCGGTGCCAAAACGGGAACTATTACCGATTTTGATGGCAAATACTCAATTCAAGTACCTAACAACAAAGCAGTTCTTATTTTTTCCTACATTGGTTACAAAACTACAGAAAAACCTGTAGGTTCGGGCAGTATACTCAATGTTGTACTTGAAGAAGATGCTCAAGCCATTGATGAAGTAGTGGTAGTAGCTTATGGTACGCAGAAAAAATCGCATTTAACAGGAGCAGTATCATCATTGAAAAATGATAAATTGGATGAACTACCGGTTGCACGCATCGACCAGGCGCTACAGGGCAAGCTTGCAGGTGTGCAAATTAATAATGTAAATCCTGAAGCAGGTGAAGCGCCCAGAATCCGCGTTCGAGGTATGGGATCAATAAGCGCCAGCAGCGAACCCCTAGTTGTTGTCGATGGATTTCCTATCGAAGGCGGACTTTCAATGGTAAGCATGGGCGATGTAGAGTCAATAGAGGTTTTAAAAGATGCAGCCTCTTCGGCTTTGTATGGTTCTCGTGCTGCAGGAGGTGTAATTCTTGTAACCACCAAAAGTGGCAACATAAAAAAACCGAAATACACATTTAAAATGTACACCGGTATTCGTAATATTTTGAAATTGCCTGATATGATGTCAATAAGCGAATATACAAAATTATTGTATGATGAAGCAGCCATGAGACTTCAAGATCCAGCAATCAATGGAATTACTTCAGGAGCAAATGCTAC
>CAYQWD010000341.1:0-3746 GCA_964420955.1 uncultured Paludibacter sp.
TATAAACAATGTCGAATTTATTGATCACACCATCGTTGTTTACATCCAGATATTTTGCATCGCCCGGATAAACTTTTACAGTTCCGTTTCGCACTACCACCGGTTTGTCATTTATGTCGTAAATGGTATTACCTTTAGCATCCACAGCATACGTTTCCTGTGTGTTCTGATATACGCCGAGATATTTATATCCGTAAAACGAACCCAATGGCTGACCTGCGGTGAATTTGTAAGCATAATTTTTATTGCCAAAAGTATAATTCAAATCCTGTTTGTTCGAAGGCAGTTCAAGAATCTGGTTCTGGTTTTGTGAAATATTGAAGTTTACGTTAAAACGCCAGTCTTTGTTACGCCAAACTTGTTGATCTATTGTAATTTCCCATCCGCGGTTTTGCATTTTACCAGAATTGTAAAAACGTACAGTAGAAAATCCTGTCGATGATGGAATCACAACATCGCGTTGCAACATATTGTCGGTAACTTTATCGTATAAATCGAGGGTAAAATTCAGTTTGTTGTCAAAAAATCCGAAATCAATCCCGATATTCGATTGTGTAATAATTTCGTACCCGATATTGTCAAGTTGTATAGAAACGGGCTGAATGGCTGACATATAAGCATACCCGCCGGCAATAGCGCTAAGCGAACCTACATAAGGCGCTGAACCCGATGGAGAATTGGCGCTCTGACCCCAGTTCAACCTTATTTTACCCAAAGAGAGGAATTTGATGGATTCAAGGAAATTCTCATCGCCAAAAATCCATGCAACACCTACTGTAGGAAATCCGCCCCAGCGATTTTTGGCAGGTAAACTTGAACTTGCTTCGAAACGATAACCAGCATTCAGAATATAGCGATCCATAAAGGAATATTGCGAATTCAGCAAACCCCCCATACTTCTGTACTTCACACTGCCTGATCCACCGGCATAATTTTTCATATTACTGCCGGCAGTAGGGTCTATCAAGCCAACACTGGCATTTCCTGTGGTATAACTTGTGTATGATGAGGTATTTTGATCGGTAGTTTGCCATACTCCACTTAAAAGAAGTTTATGATTATCATCGAATGAACGGTTAAAAATCAGTCTGTTTTCAGTAGTAAGATAAAGTACATCTGAACCACCATCGGAACTGATTCCGGTGTATTTGCTAATGAAAGATTCTCCTGTAACACTCTGTGGCAAATATTTTTCAGTTTTATTCATGTTGGTCTGAAAACCTACTATTCCATAATAATCGAGACTTGGTGCTACTTTGTAATGCAGATTAAAAATCATAGTACTCGATACGGCAGTATTTCTGTTCACTGCTTCGTTTACCAAAGCCACAGGGTTGTATATGCCACTATTTGATGCGAAACTTCCCTGAAAATAAGTGTAAGGAGTGAAATATTCCTTTGTTGGTTTACCATTATCACCTATAATGTAAGGACTCATGTTCGGCATTTTGGTGAGCGCCTGTCCGCGAACCGATGAATTTAGATAACCATCGGAATAAGTAGCATTACGAATACCGCGTGTAAAACTGTAATTGGTTGAAATGTCTAATCTGTCCGAAAATTTGTACTGCATATTAAATTTCGCACTGAAACGCCCGAAAGCAGTTCCTATAGTAGTTCCTTCTTCGGTTAGATGTCCGATTGAGAGTCGGTAATCAGCTTTTTCGCCACCACCCGAAAGCGAGAAGTTATTGTCGAAAGACATTCCTGTTTGAGTAACATGCTGCAGCCAGTTTACATTCTGGTTATATTCATCAAAATAAACCCATGCTGGATCAAATCCAATTTCTTTGGTGTTATAAAGCAATTCAAAATAAGTATTCGCCTCACTTGTTCCCTGACCAATATCGTTGACAGAATTCCAGATTGCATCCTGAATCATAGATACGTACTGATTTGCATTAAGCATGGGTATGGAACTTCCTTCTTTACGAAATTCGTATTTGCTTGAATAGGAAAAAGACATACGCCCTTTTGAACCTTTCTTGGTAGTAATCAGTAAAACGCCATTGGCGCCTTTTGAACCCCAAACAGCTGTAGCTGCTGCATCTTTCAGTACTTCTATGCTTAAAATATCGCTGGGTGAGATATTCAATAACTGGCTGTAGTCATCGGAGTTTGCAGTTGCAAAATTAAAATCCGATGACACATCGACCGGCATAGGTACTCCATCGAGTACGAAAAGCGGATTTGAGTTTGCATTAAGTGATGAGGTGCCGCGTATGCGAATAGAGCTTCCCGAACCGGGATCGGCGCCGGTAAGAATATCAACATTGGCAAGGGCTCCCTGTAATGCTTCGGTTACGTTGGTTACTCCGGCGGTTTCGAGTCCTTCCATTGTTACTTTTTGAACTGCCGAAACTCTTTCTCGAGGTGTTTGTCCAAGCGCATTGCGCTCTACTCTTTGTGCTGTAACCTCTACGACATTCAAAGCGCGTCCATCTTCTTCGAGGCGTATATCAATAGTTTTTTGACCGGAATATTTAACCGATTTGGTTTTAAATCCCACAAACGAATAAACGATAGTTAAATTGTCAACCAATGGAATGCGAAGTCTGTACTCGCCATTCAAATCAACGATACAACCTCCCAAAGAGCGATTTTCTGCATTCATTACATAAACGTTTGCGCCAGTGAGTGGTTCTCCGTTACCTGTGTCCTTCACAGTACCTGTTATAAATATCTGCGCTTGTAACAACTGAAATGATATCAGCGCCAATACGGTAAATATAATTTTTTTGTGTATATAATTCATAATGGCTATTAATTATTCAGTTTCAAGTAATCCATCTATCAGATATGCAGCCCCATCAGCATAAATATATGGAAAATACTGGAGTACCTTTATCATTTTTCCTTTTCCATCTTTAATATATAACTGTTTGTTCTGATCGATAATTTCAAACTTAACAGTAACTCCCCTTGTATTTACTGCAAATGTGCTGAGTGTAGCCTGAATTCCTGACCCTGAAAAAGGATAGTCGAGTAAACCACTGGCAGTAACATTTACAAAATAACGTCTGAGATAAGCCACAACTGCAGCAGTAGGAGTAACGGGAACGCTTCCGTTAAACCATCCAGCATAAACTGCATCGTTTTTAGGAATGAAGGCAATAAAACGCTCGCCAAGAAGGAAATTGAATGGCGGCGATGTTTTGTCCAATCCACCAGCCTGAATCGTTTGTTTAAAATATTCAAATTCGGGAGGACTTGCGATAGAAGTTATCATATTTTTAAATTGATTTGCTTCGGGTACCAAAGCAGATGCATTTGCGCCGGACAAACTGTAAGCCTGCCCATTTGAAAAATTACCTATCAATGAAAATTCAGGAACCTTAGCTTCTGCTCGCATATTGTACAATGCCGACGAATAAACTTTGTTGGCTTTGGTATAAATATAATTAAATGAATTCATGGTGGAGTAAATAGCCTGATCGCCCGTTGAGGATATAAGCCCGGTTGCGATATGTCCTCCAGAGAATGCTTTTTTTTGATTTGCCGACATGGCAGTGAACCCGTTGTCACCATCGATTTGAACTTCTTGTGCTCCGTATTTTTTTGGATTGAGGTTCTGATATTGAATTGAACGTCCTTCGAGGTTTGTGTTTTGCAGTATCATGGAGTCGGCAGGATAAAACACTTTAAAATTATTCGATTCGGTAATAAGTGTTGGGATAAAACCTGCATTTTTAGCCATATCGAGAAATATAGTGTACTTTGGATCGCGGTACATGGGAGCAGTAACA
>CAYQWD010000342.1:0-3745 GCA_964420955.1 uncultured Paludibacter sp.
TTTGCTAACTTCGCCGAAGCAATTGCTGAAGCACGGGGGAAAGCACAAGCCGATAGTTTGAGAAAAACGAGAGAAGAAACACCTGCAAAATTGGAAAACGGAGAACTCATTTCGTCATCCCAGCTCAAAAAAGGGGATGTTTTCATTTGCGAAAGCGGCGATATAATACCTTCCGACGGAGAAATAATTGAAGGTCTGGCAACCATCGACGAAAGTGCCATTACTGGTGAATCTGCTCCTGTGATTCGCGAATCGGGCGGTGACAAAAGTTCCGTAACAGGTGGAACAACAGTTTTGTCCGACCGAATAAAAGTACAGGTAACTGCTGCGCAGGGCGAAAGCTTTCTGGACAAAATGATTGCATTAGTGGAAGGCGCAAGTCGACAGAAAACTCCCAACGAAATTGCATTAACGATCCTCTTAGCCGGATTTACATTAGTATTTATTATCGTTACTGTCACATTGAAACCTTTTGCCGACTATGCTCAGACACCCATAACCATTGCTTCGTTTATTTCCCTGTTTGTTTGTCTAATTCCAACTACCATTGGCGGATTACTCTCGGCTATTGGAATAGCAGGAATGGACAGAGCCTTGCGTGCCAATGTAATTACAAAAAGCGGGAAAGCGGTGGAAACTGCTGGAGATATTGATGTTTTGCTACTCGACAAAACCGGAACAATTACCATAGGAAACCGTAAAGCAACACAGTTTCATCCGGCTAATGGAGTAAACAAGGAGGAATTTATCAAAACGGCAGTTTTAAGTTCTTTAGCCGATGAAACTCCCGAAGGAAAATCGATAATAGAATTGGCAAATGTCAATCCAAAAACCTATGGATTGTCTTCCTCAGGATATCGTTTCATTAAATTTTCTGCAGAAACCCGGAGTTCAGGGGTGGATGTTGGGGAAAACCGAATTCGTAAAGGGGCATCGGATGCAATCCGATTATTGGTGGAAAAAAGTAAGAATATTTATCCCACGGAAGTTGAAAGCATAGTGAAACAAATATCCACTAATGGAGGAACTCCTTTGGTAGTTTCAGTTAATGAAAAGGCAGTTGGTATTATCGAATTGCAGGATATTATCAAACCCGGCATAAGCGAACGATTTGAACGTCTGCGTAAAATGGGTATAAAAACGGTGATGGTAACTGGTGATAATCCATTGACCGCAAAGTATATTGCCGAAAAAGCAGGCGTTGATGATTTTATTGCAGAAGCCAAACCTGAAGATAAAATGAATTATATCAAAAAAGAACAAGCTGATGGAAAATTAGTTGCAATGATGGGTGACGGAACCAATGATGCTCCGGCTTTAGCACAGGCAGATGTAGGTGTGGCTATGAACAGCGGTACACAAGCAGCTAAAGAAGCCGGAAATATGGTGGATCTGGATAACGACCCCACCAAACTTATTGAAGTAGTGGAAATTGGTAAACAGTTATTAATGACACGGGGAACACTTACTACTTTTAGCATCGCCAACGATGTGGCCAAATATTTTGCTATTATTCCTGCTTTGTTTATAACAGCAATACCAGCATTGCAAAGCATGAATATCATGGCTTTACATAGCCCACAAAGCGCCATACTTTCGGCAGTAATTTTCAACGCAATTATTATCCCTTTATTAATTCCACTGGCGTTAAAAGGAGTAGCTTACAAACCAATAGGAGCAAGCGCATTACTTCGCCGAAACCTCTTTATGTACGGTTTGGGTGGTGTAATTGTTCCGTTCATTGGGATCAAAATTATCGATTTATTCGTATCACTATTTATTTAAAATCAAAATGAAAAATTATTTATTAATAGCCATTCGTCTCACATTGGTTTGTATGGTGTTTTTTTGTGGAATTTATACCCTGTCTGTTTGGGGAATTGCACAACTGGTGTCTGGTCAGGGAAAAGGCCTGACAATTACTGAAAACGGTAAAAAATATCACATAAATGTTGGTCAAAGTTTCACTTCCGATAAATATTTCTGGTCGCGTCCATCTGCTGTGGATTACAATGCGGCTGGAAGCGGTGGAAGCAACAAAGGACCCACCAACCCTGAATATTTGGCAAAGGTACAAGCCCGTATAGACACATTCTTGATTCACAATCCTGAAGTGAAAAAGTCAGAAATTCCGTCCGATTTAGTTACGGCAAGCGGAAGTGGTATTGATCCTCATATATCTGTGCAGGCAGCCTTAGTACAAGCGAAAAGAATTGCACTTTGTCGAAATTTATCGACAATGGAAATAAACAAACTGATTGAAAAGAATACCGAAAATCCTTTGCTTGATTTGTTTGGAACAAAACGCATTAATGTACTAAAACTAAATATTGAATTGGATAAAATGAAATAGTAAAAGATTAAATATGCGGTTATTCATTATCATTTAAATTTTAATAATTTTGCAAAACAAAGCCTTATTCCGAAATTAGTTCGGAATAGGGTTTAAACAATTCCACTATGGAAGAAATAAGAAAATCGGCGGAAGAATTTCTCGACTTGATAAAAAAATCAAGGTTAGGCAAATTAAAAATCTATATCGGTATGAGTGCGGGTGTAGGCAAAACATATCGCATGTTGGGCGAAGCCCATACACTACTGAAAAACGGAATAGATGTGAAGATAGGCTATGTGGAAACCCATAACCGTATTGAAACAGAGGAACTTCTCAGCGGATTGCCCGTAATTCCAAGACGTAAACTCTTTTACAAAGGAAAAGAACTGGAAGAAATGGATTTACAAGCCATTATCAACCTGCGTCCCGAAGTGGTGATTGTGGACGAATTAGCACATACAAATATTGACGGCAGCAAAAATAAAAAACGCTGGCAGGATGTGATGGAGATAATTTATGCCGGCATTAATGTTATTTCCGCTGTAAACATTCAACATGTCGAGAGCCTGAACGAACAGGTTCGGGAAATAACCGGAATTGAAATTAAAGAACGTATTCCTGACTCAGTACTTGCCATGGCTGACGAAGTAGTCAACATTGATTTGACTGCTGATGACCTGATAATTCGATTGAAAGAAGGGAAGATTTATGAACCGGATAAAATTCGCACATCTTTGAAAAACTTTTTCAAGAACGAAAACATTCTACAATTACGCGAGTTGGCATTAAAAGCAGTGGCATCGGCTGTAGTGAGGAAAGTGGAAACGGAAGTAACTAAAGATAAAACCCAATACCGCACCGAAAAATTTTTATGTTGTATTAGTTCAAATGAGCAAACTACAAAAATGCTGATTCGAAAAACAGCCCGTTTAGCTAATTATTACAACTGCAAGTGGTATGTCCTTTACGTTCAGTGTGAAAAAGAAAATTCCGATAAAATCCCATTGGATAGGCAACGATATCTGCTCAATAACTTCAAACTCACAATTGAATTAGGTGGGGAAGTTATAAAACGAGAAGGAAATTCCGTAGCTAAAATTATCTACGAAGAATCTGAAAAACTTGGCATTACCACAATTTGTATTGGAAAACCAACTTTTAGGCCAATTCCGCTTATCTTTGGTAAGAATTTTTTTAGTGAATTATTGGCTTATATATCAAAAACAAATATCGATCTTTTAATTCTTTCATAAATGAAAATTAAAACAAAATTAACCCTGATTCTCGGAACTTTGTTTTTTCTAATGATGATTCTTGTACTTGTTAATAGTAGACTTTCAGGTAATATCAAATCGGTAACCGAAAATGTTCTTAAAAACAATTACAGAACATTGGAATATGTACGAAATA
>CAYQWD010000343.1:0-460 GCA_964420955.1 uncultured Paludibacter sp.
CTATTCCAAAATCATACCTTATTTCAGAACCGTTTTTTGCAACAAAACCGGAAGAATATGAACCATACTGGACTATGCGTTCGGGAATTTTCCCTACTAGGAAGTACACGCCCCATTGGGACAACCTGCCTGATTGAAGATGTGGCTTTTCAGATTGATGATTTGCCTGATGCTACTGATGATATGCGTAAAATTCTGACAAATCACGGGTATGACGATGCCGTAATTTATGGTCATGCACTCGAGGGAAATTTTCATTTTATTCTGAATCAATCATTCGATACGGAAGAAGAAATTGCACGATATGAAAGCTTAATGAACGATGTGATTGAAATGGTGGTGGAAAAATACGGCGGTTCATTGAAAGCAGAACACGGAACCGGACGTAATATGGCGCCATTTGTCCAAAAAGAATGGGGCGAAAAAGGAGGGGACGCGTTTGAGTTCTAACCTGACAACA
>CAYQWD010000343.1:470-3733 GCA_964420955.1 uncultured Paludibacter sp.
GAAAAAGCATGGAATTTGATGAAAGATGTGAAACAGCTCTTCGATCCGCAAAATTTACTCAATCCGGGCGTAATTTTCAACGATGACCTGCAATGTCATCTGAAAAATCTGAAAACATTGCCACAAATACACCAAACCATTGATAAGTGTATCGAATGTGGTTTTTGTGAAGTGAATTGCGTGAGCCATAGTTTTACGCTTTCATCGCGGCAGCGCATAGTAATTCAGCGTGAAATTTCACTTCTGAAACAAACAGGCGAAAATGCAACAAAACTTGCTGAACTCGAAAAAGACTTTGTTTATGCAGGCGACATGAGTTGTGCCGGTGATGGATTGTGTGCAACATACTGTCCAGTTGATATAAACGTGGGTGATTATATTCATTACTACCGGCAAAAAAGATTTGAAAACAGCCGGCTTGCTCAAAAAACCGCAGCATGGACAGCAGATAATTTTTCATTCGTTTCATCAGCGCTGAAAACAACTTTAGGTGTTGCAAACCTTGCCCGAACGGTTATCGGAAAAAAAACAATGGGAACGATTGCCAAAGGTTTGCGGGTGGCAAGCGGCAATAGTATTCCACTTTGGACACCGGCAATGCCGAAAGCTGCGCCTGCCATTGACATATTGAACCAAACGAAAAGCGAATTGAAAGTAGTTTATTTTCCCAGCTGCCTGAATCAAACTATGGGTGCTTCGCACGGCGATTCTGACCAGACGTATATTGTAAAGAAAATGACACAATTTCTCAATAAAGCCGGCTACGAAGTTATTTTTCCTGAAAAAATGAATTCGATGTGCTGCGGAACTATCTGGGAAAGCAAAGGTTTTCCTGAGGTTGCCGACAAAAAATCGGAAGAACTTGAAAAAGCACTTCTGAAAGCATCGGAAAACGGAAAATATCCGGTTTTATGCGATCAAAGTCCTTGCTTGAAACGCATGCGCAAAACTATGAAAACTCTGCAATTGTACGAACCTGTAGAGTTTATCGATCGCTTTTTACTCGACAAACTCGATTTTCATCCAACCGATGAACCGGTTACAGTACATGCAACCTGCTCAACCATAAAAATGGGATTGAAACCAACTTTGATAAAAATTGCACAACTTTGCAGTAATAATGTGCTTGTTCCCGCCGAGGTTGGATGCTGTGGTTTTGCAGGTGATAAAGGTTTTACCCTGCCCGAACTGAATGAACATGCGCTGCGAAAACTAAAAAAACAAGTTGAAGCACACCATGCACTCAAAGGGTTCAGCAATAGCCGCACATGCGAAATTGGTTTGGCTACACACAGCAGAATTCCCTACCAATCCATAGTTTTTCTGGTAGATAAATGCTCAACGGCGAAAGCGTAAAATATGACCGAAGAATAAATGAAACTATCGAAAGTAACACACCGAAATGAAATTCGCATCAGGGTTGATTTTCCTTATGATACCGGATTAGTAGCCAAAGTCAGAACAATTGACGATGCGCGTTGGAGCAAAACCATGAGGGCATGGCATGTGCCTTACACGTTTGAAGTTTTTGAAAAACTGAAAGACATGTTTCCCGATGTTGAATATCCTGCCACAAATACATCAGGAAAAGAAACGAAAGTTATCTCGAAAACTAAAATGAAAGTTATCACGCAGCCTGAAAAAAGCGAAAAACCTTCACTAAAAAAATCAGGAACTTCAGGAAATAAGCCTTCAGATAAAAAACCGGATATTACTATTGAAATTTATCCGAAAACAATTTTGATAAAAGTTCCAAAAAACGATGCTGATATTCAGTTTTTGCGAACATTTAAATATGCGCAATGGGTCAAGGAAATGTTTTACTGGAAAATTCCGAATTACAATCGGAATGCCGAACTTATTAAAAATTATTTCGCGGGCAGAAATCCTGAAATTACAGAACATAAACAAGAAACAAATCAACCAGGGCATACAAATATTCAACCTGCATACACCAAAAACGATTTATTGGCAGTAAATGTATCAGGGAGAATATTAAGATTATACTTCAGCTATAATCGCGATATAATGCAGCAGATTAAACGCCTGCCAATGAGCGCATGGAATGCATCGAAAGCTTGTTGGGAGGTTCCGGTTTCAGAAAAATTTTTATCAGAAATTAAAACCATTGCCCAAAATAGCGGATTGAATTTTCTGTATCACGAAGCAGAGACGCCAAAAGTAAAGCCAAGGAAATCGAGATACGACATCAGAAACTACCGTGAATGTCCCGATGAATATAAAAATAAACTGATTGAACTCCGATACAGTAAAAATACTTATGATGTTTATACCGACTTTTTTGAAGAATTTATCAACTATTACGAAGACTATGCATTAGAAGATATTACAGAACATATGATTAACGATTTTCAACGGTATTTGATTACAGAACGGCATGTGGCTACTGCAACCCAAAACCAAGCGATAAACGCCATTAAGTTTTACTATGAACGTGTACTTGGACAAGCACGGAAGGTTTATTTTATTGAGCGGCCAAGAGAAGAAAAGTTTCTGCCGGAAGTACTTAGTATTGAAGAAATGAACGCTATTTTGAAGTCGATAAAAAATTTGAAACATAAAGCAATAATTATGACGATTTACTCCGGAGGTTTAAGAATTAGTGAAGTTACAAATCTTAAGTTAAAAGACATAGATAGCAAACGTATGCAGATTAGAATTGAGCAGGGCAAAGGTAAAAAAGACCGCTATTCACTTTTGGCAAAAAAGACATTAGAGGTACTCCGTGAATATGTAAAAGACTATAAACCGAAAGAATGGTTGTTTGAGGGAGAAAACGAAGCACAGTACAGCACACGTAGTATTCAAAATATTTTAAAAATTTCACTAAGAAAAGTTGGAATAAATAAAAAAATTTCTGTACATTCGTTGCGACATTCGTTTGCTACACATTTATTGGAAAATGGGACTGATTTAAGATACATTCAATCACTCTTAGGACATTCGAGTAGTAAGACAACAGAAATATATACACACATTACAACAAAGGGGTTTGATAATTTAAAAAATCCATTGGATAGCTTTGAGTTATAACAAAATCATTAAAAAATTTAATTTTTAACATTTCTGTATGCGCCATTACAATTCATTGATTAAATTTTTTAATACATTAATAATAAACAGTTTACAAAACTACCAAAAACAGATAATCTCAAAATATACGCAACTGAGTTGCGCATAGGGAAATGTTGGCAGCAAGCCGAGAAAAAAAACAAAAGAGCCTTTTGCGCTTCATATAACAA
>CAYQWD010000344.1:0-3730 GCA_964420955.1 uncultured Paludibacter sp.
CTTATTGGTTACGAAGAACCCGGAAGCAATGTTGAAGATTTTGGATACGATGCGATAGGAAACAAAATTTTCGGTGTAGAAAATGATAAAATGATGAGAAATCGCGGCTATATGAAAGGACCAAACACTTATAAAGATGTACTTGGGGTGTGGTATGGGAAAAGAGTAGCACGTCAGAGCAATCAATCATTAAGAAGAATACTTGGAGTTTATACTTTCGAAAAAACAACCACACATAAGTTTTCAGTGAAAGCTGTACGCGAAGGGCAGTTTATGATGGATTTTCTGGAATTTGTTCCACTCGAAATTATAGAGTCGGAAGGTATCGATTAATAAATTCATTTTTTTTGATTCGAAAAATACAATTATAGTTCTGAATACTTTTTATATTCTGAAAAATACTGATAAAAATGCATAAATTAAAATTTCTGACGTTTATCGCGGTTTCGATAATACTTTTTTCGTGTACTGATGTATGGGACGAACATTATAGCGAAATAAAGGGTGAAAGAAGTTCTCTGAATATCACCGAATACATACAATCACAAACAGACTTAAGTATTTTTAGCAAAATGCTTCAAATTTCGGGATACGATTCGTTGCTGTCCAAACCACAAACCTATACTGTTTGGGCTCCTGTAAATGCAGGCTTAACCGAAATAAATTTGAAAGATACTGCAACTATAACCAATTTGGTGAAAAATCATATCGCCCGCTTTAACCATACTACCTCAGGCTTACAACAGCAAACCATTTATATGCTGGCTAAAAAATTTGTGGTTTTCAAACGCGAAGGAAACAGTTTTTCAATAGGCGGAAAACAACTTTTAGCTAACCGATTGAACAATTCCGTGGCAAACGGAACTGTTCACTGTATCAACTCACACATCCCTTATTTGAGCAATATATGGGAGTTTATCGGTAAGTCATCCGGACTTGACTCACTCTGGAAATTCCTCAATTCGCAAAGTACTTATGAATTTGATGTTAATGCAAGTGTTGAAATCGGTACTAACGCAAACGGACAATCCGTTTACGATTCAGTAATTACTTTTACCAATCCGGTGCTTAATAAAATTGGCATGTTACACATGGAAGATAGCAGCTATTTCGCAATTTTACCCGACAATTCAGCATGGATTAAAGCCTATAATAGAATTAAAACAGGATATAAAACATTCGGACCGGGAGGCGATAAGGTACAACATTTGAATACACAACTTGCTATTGTAAATAACCTTGTATTTAAAAGCACTGATACAGATCCTACAACTGCAGATACTTTGGTTACTACTACCGGCAGTGTTATTAAGCAGCCGGCTAATTTATTTACAAATGCAATCAGTTTTACTTTAAGCAACGGCAAAGTATGGAAAACAGATTCATTGCGGTTTAAAGCTTCTGAAACGTGGCAAAAACCTGTAATAATCGAGGCAGAAAATTCCGATTATGGTAGAAGATCCGAATTCGCCAATATTTATGTACGTTCCAGTCTCGGCTCAAAATTTAACAATAGTGTTTCTGACAATAAGTTTCTGGTTGTAGAACCTGCAACAGCAAGCAACACGACTCAAAATGCTGTAACTTTTCCGATTCCGAACACACTTTCAGGCAAGTATAATATTTTTTGTGTGTCTGTTCCGGCAAACATTGCTACAGAAACCAATACACGTCCTTACAAATTAAGTTTTTATCTTAGTTATATGAATGCTTCAGGCACATTGATTGCCGATGCAGCTATCGATGCTAAAAACACAGTTACGTTACCAAACAGACTTGGTGGAGTTTTCAATACAAAAGGCTCTGAAATAACCAAGCTATTCGTTACGCAGTTTACATTTCCCTGGTGTAATATTATTGCTGATAAATCGGAAGCATCAAAAGTAAATGTAAGACTGAAAGTGAAAAATGAAGTTAGAATCACAGAAACTGCTTTATTTAACCGTACTTTTCGTATCGATTATATAATACTTGAACCTGCTGAATAATCACCAATATAAAAAAATGAAAAAAATAAATATGAAAAACCCGATAGTATGCATTTTTAAAAAGAAGCAGAATTTGAGTTTGAAAAAAATCAGGTTCGCATTTTTGATATTGGCAGGTTTTGTTTTAAACTCAGCAAGTATTAATGCACAGCATTACGAAATAAAAGGAAATGTACGCGATGCACGCACTAAAAAGCCCATCGAAACTGCCCGAATATTAGTGTTGAACGAAAAAATATCTGCAATTACAGACGAAACCGGTTCATTTACTTTAAAAACCTCATCGCCTAATGCCATTCTTATAATTTCGGCAATTGAATACAACACACGTGAGTTTCCACTTCAGGGCTCGCTACATATTGTTGCTGATTTGTATCCGAATGCATTTGGCAATTATTACCAACCTACCGAAGGTATAAAAGGTAGCATACGGCAATCGACCTCGCCGCTTGACCATAAAACCTCACGAATTACGACTCTTACAAACGCCGGTTCGCCCGATGAATTGCTGCAAACCGAATTTGGCGGCAATTTGCGTACAATATCACGTTCCGGAACTTTTGGTATTGGTTCTTCAATATTTATTCGTGGACTAAACTCCCTGAATGCAAATGCCCAACCACTATTTGTTGTCGATGGAATAATATGGAATAATCATTACGACCTTACATCTATTCACAAGGGATTTTTTGCTAATGTACTTTCAAATATTGATGTTGCGGATATTGAAAGTATCACTTTGATGAAAGATGGAAATGCCCTGTATGGCAGCAAAAGTTCAAATGGTGTAATATATATCAAAACCAAAAGAGGAAATGATATGGCTACTAAAATAAATCTGAACATTATCACCGGATTTACTGCCACTCCCAAACAGTTTCCGTTGCTCAATGCTGCTCAACACCGAATTTTTGTGAGCGATTTGGTTGGAACTGCAGGCTTCAGCAATGCTGAAATTTCACAACTTCCCTATCTGAATGACGATCCCGCACGTTCGACCTATAAAACTTATCATAATCAAACCGACTGGCAAAACGAAATTTATCAAACCGGAGTTACAAACAATTATGCAATTAACGTTAACGGAGGCGATGATAAAGCGCTTTATTATTTCGCTTTGAGCTATACAAATAACAACGGAATAATAAAAGAATCGAATTTCAGCAGGTATAATTTACGACTTAATGCTGATGTAAATGTGGTTAAAAACTTCAGAATGGGATTGAGTATGGCAATTTCCAATATCAACCGGAAACTTTTCGATGATGGCATTAACAGTATCAGTTCACCTGCGTGGATGTCAAAAATAAAATCACCGTTTCTGAGCCCGAATACTTATACTTCGATGGGTGAAAAAACTTCAGAATATGCTTATGCCGATATTTTTGAAGTCAGTAATCCGGGCGGAGTCATCAGGTTTTCTAATAACACACTCAAAGAATATCGCTTCAATGTTACGCTGAATCCTGAATTTAATTTAAATCAGAATTTAAAACTAACAGGATTAATTGACTATAATCTGCACAAAATTAACGAAGACTACTATCGCCCTTATCTTTATGCAACTCCTGTTTTCGTGCAACGACTCGGAAAATCGTACAACGAAAGACAGAGCCAGGTGATACGAAATAACAGTATATATTCTGATGTCAGAATCGAGTTTAATAAAAAATTTTCGTCCCTTCATAAACTCGGTGCAATTTTCGGGATACGCTACATTTCCGAAAACTTTGAATCTGATT
>CAYQWD010000345.1:0-3702 GCA_964420955.1 uncultured Paludibacter sp.
AATTTGAAAATTGTTGTGATGAACCTCAAATCTTCAAATTTACAAATCTTCAAATAATTAATATTTTTCCCTATTCTACAGGGATATTTTTATTTACATTTTTACTTCCGATAAGTGCATAATATAGTAAATAAGCAAGACAAGCCACAATTACAAAGTAGCTAATCTGATAATTACTGATATCGGCTATCCAGTTTTGGAAAAGAGGCAAAATTCCACCACCAACAACCATCATCATAAAAATACCTGATGCCTGGGCAGTATATTTTCCGAGACCTTCAACAGCTAAATTAAAAATTCCACCCCACATAATTGAAGTACACAAACCGGTAAGCACGAGCAATAATGCACTAACTGGTACTTGTGCAGCACTAAACGAAGATCCTGTAAAAACCGGCATGGAAGTAGTTAATGATTTAGGAAGCAAAATAGCGCCCAATACCAATACAATTCCGAGAGTTGATACAGTTATCATCATAGTTTTACTTGAAACTTTTCCGCCAATAACACTTCCCAAAAAACGTCCTATCAGCATTAGAAACCAATATGTTCCTGCCACAAAACCTGCAATTGCAGCAGCAGTTTCAGGATTCAGCCCTGCACCTTTGTCAGAAATATCGGCCAGATAAAAGTTGAGCGTACCCGGAATGCCGATTTCGACACCGACATATATGAAAATGGCAATAGCACCCATTACAAAGTGACGGAAATTCCATGGGCTATGCTCAAATACAACCTTTGCACCGGCAGTCTGTGTTTTATGTGGATCGGCAATGGGAACAAAAAGTAAAATAAAGAAAGCAGCAGCAAATACTGCCAGAGCAATAAAAAGAACCGGATTGATGTTTGCCATGGTTATTTCGCCCGATAAAACACGTTCTTTTGTTACATTTCCAATAAGAGCACCAACAAACATAGGCGTTAGTGTAGCTGAAAGCGAATTGAAAGTACCACCGGTTTGAATAAGCTGGTTACCTTTATTTCCACCTCCACCCAGCAGGTTGAGCATTGGATTTACAACTGTATTGAGCATACAAACCGAAAATCCGGCGATAAATGCACCTAAAAGATAAACAAAAAAGTTTGCAGGCAATGAAAAAAGACTGGAACCAACGAGCACCACACCGGAAAGATATTGTGTGAGTACTCCCAAAAATCCAACAGCAATTGCAACAAGCGCTGTTTTTTTATACCCGATTTTGGTAAGTAATTTACCTGCAGGTATTCCCATAAAAAGATATGCAAGGAAATTCATCATGTTTCCTAACATGCCAAGAAAGTTGGAACCTTCGAATTGGGGTTGGTTTTTCCAAATTACACCAATTGGTGCTGCAAGATTTGTTACAAAAGAAATCATTGCAAAAAGAAAAATCATTGTAACTATCGCAACAATATTTCCGTTTTGTTTTTGTGTTGTCATTTTGTTTTAAAAACTAATAATTAATGAATAGTTTGATTGAAAAAAGAAAATATTTTAACAAAACTTTTATCTGATAAAAAATCATGCAAATTTACTGTCATATTGTGGGATTAACAAGTGAAAAAACAGATAATTTTATGTTGTTCAACATATAAAAAAATGCAAACCCGAACTGTTTCCGTTCGGGTTTGTTTATTTTTTACGAAAGTATAACTATAGAATAACTAATGATTTTTATCTGATTTTTGAACCTTTTACTGCAAAGAAAATCAGATAAATATAGTAAATGAAAAGAAAACTGACTGCTGCAATAACAGAACCGGTTAAAGTTTGAACAGCTCCCATGATTGGCATTAAAATGGCTGCACCTATTACCGAAGTTGCAATAATACCTGAAGCAACTTTTGCATTAGGACCTAAATCTTCGAGGGCTAAATTGTAAATTACTGGCCACATAATTGAATGAAATAAACCGGTGCCAAGGAATAACCACATAGCAAGATTTCCGCTTAACATAAACGAAGTGCCAAGCATAACAGCCCCACCCAGCGCACATAATGTGAGTATCTGACTTGCTTTAAATTTGCGCAGTACAAAAATACCGATAATACGTCCAACCATCAATCCTCCCCAATAAAATTTAAGCATATCGGTAGTAGATGTGGTAATTTCGGCATTGGCATTTTTGGCAAAATCTGCAAAGAAGCTTGGAATGCCAATTTCAATACCCATATAGAAGAAAATAGCTAATGAACCTAACCAAACGTGTGTATATTTAAATGCACTCGATTTGTATGTTTTTGGAGTATCAGTTTCTTTTGAATCATTCTCACCATCTTTAATTTCCGGAAGTTTAAGGAAGAACATTATTACCAGAATTATTAAAGTTACTACTCCAATCGTTAAAAAAGGATTTTTTACAATACTCTGAATTTCTGTATTACCAAGAGCTTCGCCTTCGTTTAATTCAGGAGTTACCAACAATACAGATACAAAAATTGGCGCAATTACTGTGGCAACAGAGTTGAGTGCATTTGTTAATGTTAATCTGCTTGCTGCTGTTTCAGCAGGGCCAAGTGCATTTACATAAGGCGCTGCTGCCACCTGAAGAATTACCACTCCGATTGCAAAAATGGAAACAGTGGAAAGAAATCCGTAGTAACCTGCTCCTACACCTGGTATACAAAGGAAAAAACCTAATGTAATCATTGCCAAACCTGCTAATACTCCGTTTTTATAACCAATTTTCGCGAGCATTAAACCTACCGGAACTGAAAGAACGTAAGCCCCGTAAAAAAATGTATTTGGCAGTTGCTTCAACACATCGTTCAAATTAAAGGCTTTCTTCAGAAATTCAATTGTTGAATTGTTCATCGTGGTTATAAATCCAAAGAGGAAAAACAACGATGCCATTACGATTAACGGAAATAGGTACTTGTTCTTGGACATAATGATAATAATTTAAGGATGTTATTAGAAAATTTTATTTTTTGCGCTCAAAAGTAATTTATTTTTTCTGAATCACAATATGAAAATTTATTCAAATAATTTAAAAACAAATTGAAACGTAGATTTTCGTTGTAGAATACCAATCATCATCACAGATTTTTCTCCAAAAAATCAAACATTCTCTGATATAAATGCCTGCGAGCCTGCTTACCAAGTATACTGTGATTTTTATCTGTATAAATCTGCATTTCGAATTGTTTTCCGGCTTCGACAAGTTTGGCTGCGTAAAGTAAAGTGTTCTGATAGTGCACATTATCATCAGCAGTTCCGTGCACAAGCAACAATCTACCGTTCAGTTTATCAGCCTGTAAAATGGCAGAAGTATTTTCGTAACCACGGAAATTTTCCTGCGGACGACGCATAAAACGTTCTGTATAAGCAGTATTGTACAATCGCCAATCGGTAACTGGCGCTACAGCAATTCCTGCTTTAAAAACCCGCTCGCCTGTGCTCATTGCCCAAAGTGTAACCGAACCTCCGTAACTCCAACCCCAAATTGCAATTCTGTCTTTGTCAACGTAACCCTGTTGTCCCAAATACCTGGCGGTTTCAACCTGATCTTTCGCTTCGAGAATGCCGTTTTGCTGATAAGTAACTTTTCTGAAATCTTCTCCGCGCGCTCCGGTGCCTCGTCCATCGACACAAGCTACCACATAACCTTTGGTGGCAAGAAAATACTCCCAACCAATACTCCAGCTGTCAAGCACTTGTTGAGAGTTCGGCCCGCTGTATTGCACCATAAGTGCCGGATATTTTATGGAAGAATTAAAATT
>CAYQWD010000346.1:0-3698 GCA_964420955.1 uncultured Paludibacter sp.
CAAGGCTATTCTGTTGGCTTATTCTTTTGCCTTTTTGTGTGCCTATTTGAAGAAAATAATAATTTTTTTGTTCATAAATACTTCTCTGTCTAACAAATTGTTGGTCTTGGACATCAATTTTGTCGGGGGCTTGGGCATAGAAAAGTACAAAATCGTTGGTATCAAAACGCCCGTCTTGTTCGCCTTGCACCCAAATTGCCAATTCTTGAGGTTCTAAGGCTACCGCCACGCTATTTTCTTGGGGAAGTATGCCCGAAAGCCCGCCGAAAATGCGTATATTTTGAGGATTTATATTATTGACATCAATGCCGTTTTTGAGTAAAAAAAGCATACGATCGGTCCGCCAAAGCGAAGGTTTGATTTTGACATTGGGTAACGATTTGTGTACCCTATACCATGTAATGGAAGTAATAATGATGTTAGAAGTAAAGCTACTGATTGCCAAAGAAAGCAATTTCATTCCGGAAGTAAGCAATATCACAGTAAGTGAAGTTTGTATAGCTAATAAACCAAAACGTAAATAATTGTCGATATGAATTTGCTTATCAGCCACTAACATTGAACTTAAGGGCTGTGTTATGTACTGAATGAAAAATCCGGCAACAATTATTGCAACTACTATTTCGATATTTTCAATTCCTTTACTGTTTCCAAAAACTGTATCTGGATGAAGTGTGATATAAATACCTCCAATTATGATAATTATGGCGCTGATTAACTGTGCAAAAAAAGTAGTACTTGCAACAATATTTAATTCCTTTGCATCTTTTGTACCCATAAGTTGAGCACCTTTTGAATTAAAAGCAGCTGTAATTCCAAGGTTAGCTATTCCAAGCCATCCAAGTAAGTCTGTAGCTATTGCAAAAACTCCGTATTCAGGCTTTGTAAGATATGATAAAACAAAAGGCGCCATCCATAAGCTTACAATCATGTGAAAAATCATGTAGCCATAGCCGGAGGTTACCGCTTTTAAAAATTTCTTTTTATCGGAAGACATTAATTTATTTACAATTTTATCATTTACTATTTACTATTTCGCAATCCACCACGGCGGACAAGTTTTAATACAAAGTAGATAAATAGTATAACTTGTCATGATAAATCGGGGTTACTGATAAACAGATACAAAATTACATTATTCTCAATACTTGTTTCTAAGTACATGACAAAAATTTATATATACATGATTTTGAAGAAAATAGAACGCTGATTTACGCTAATTAATTTGTTGTAAATATTCGTCTCTTGCTATCATTTTGAATTTTATTTTTTATGGCTACAACCACAAAAATAGTATATTTATTTTAATTATTTATGATTATAACCATAAATGATTTTTCACAAGCCCTTACGATATCTACAAGAACGATGGTTCCCCGCGTAGAAAAAAAATTTTATAAATGACTAATTTTTTCAATAATATCATTTACTGCCCATTCCATTTTGGTAAATGCAAACCGTTTTTTACCCAAATCCTTTAACGATGCTCCTATATGATACACATCCCTGTCGTCGATAATCAAAAATCTGTCGTGCGATTTGGAGAATTCTTTTACTTCAATTTTATCGTATTGTGCATTATGTTTTACCATACCCCGCTGGCGCGGTTTTGTAATCCGTGCCTGAATTAATCTGTTAATCAATACTTTTGCCCATACCATGTTTCAATTATCAAAATATCAGGCATTCCCTTTACACCTGCTGGTACCGCCTAGTTCATTTGTTATTTTTTGTACCCGGCAATGATTAAAAATCTGCGCCGGCAGGGCTCTGTTTACTTTACTCTTTTACTCTCCCGCCTTACAGGATGTCGCAAGCTCCATTTTCTTTTTTTATTCCCCTTCAGGGGTTAGGGGTACTTTTAATGCAAATCATAAATTTGTACCACTCCTACAGTATTTCCTTCGCCATTTACCACAATAAGGGAAGCAATTTTCAGTTCTTTCAATCTTTCTTCAGTTTCGTGCAACGAAGTGCCCAACGTTATAGTTTTCGGATTGTGAGTCATAAAATCAGCGGCTTTCATATCCCAGGCATTTTTACCTTGCGCTTCCATAAGTCGTCGTAAATCGCCATCGGTAATTATACCTAAAGTTCGGTTGGCTTCATTAACCAGAGCTAATCCTAATCGACCGCGACTCATCACGTTGATAATATCCTTAAGTGAACTATCTGCATGTATCATTGGGAGGTTTTCCGTCCGCATTTTGTGTTCTACTTTGGCAAGTAGTTTCCTGCCCAAAGCTCCTCCCGGATGAAAACGCGCGTAGTTTTCTTCGCAGAAATTCTTCATTTTCATGGCTGCCAATGCAATTGCATCGCCCATAGCCAGCATTACGGTAGTTGAAGTTGTGGGTGCAAGATTGAGCGGACAGGCTTCTTCCTCAATACGTAATAAAATATGAATATCGGAATTCAGAGCCATTGTGGAAGTTGCTACGCTACTCATCGAAATAATCCGGTTTCCGTTTTCCTTAAAGAAAGGCAGAATTTTAAGTATTTCATCTGTTTCACCCGAATTGCTAAGTGCAAACACAAGGTCATCGGGTGTTACCATACCCAAATCGCCGTGAAAAGCTTCAGCTGGATGCAGAAAAAAACTCGGAGTGCCTGTACTGGCAAGTGTTGCAGAGATTTTACGTCCCACAATGCCTGATTTCCCCATACCTGTAACCACTACCTTCCCTTTTGTATCTATCATAGCCATCACCGCCCTTTCGAAGTCGCCGTTCAGCAATTCGGTTTGCGCAATTATGGCGTTACCCTCGTTCAGGAGGGTTTCGCGTGCTGTATGTAATATTCGTTGCATATTTGTTGGATTATTTCGGGATTAATTCAAAATCCGATTCGTCCGCGTGGCTTTTCCGGATTCTTCTTGTCAACCTGCAATTCAGCTAAAGATTGACTTATCAATTCAATCTGTAAACGTGTATCTTCGTTAATATCATTGTAATCTGTAAATACTTCTTCTATATAGTCTTTCAACTTTTGGAGTTCAGATTTCAGTTCTGCAATTTTATCAGTCGGCGAATTTATCACATAACGACGAAGTGCAATAAAAGCCCGCATTATTGCTATATTCATTTCGATAGCTATATCGCTGTTAAGTAAACCTGAAAGCAATGCAACGCCTTGTTCGGTAAATACATAAGGCAAATATCGTCGTCCTCCTCTATTTGAGGTTTCAATTTGCAACCACAAAAACTGCCATTCTTCAAAGCTAAGCCGGAACATAAAATCATGAGGGAAACGTTTTAAATTACGCTTAACACTTAAATTTAAATTTTTTGTTTCAACACCATAAAGTTCAGCTAAATCAAAATCGAGTTTAACTTTACGTCCTCTGATCTCGTAAATTCTTGTTTGTATTTGTTTAAGTTACATATTTTTTGTTCTTCTGATCCCTGTGGATTTTGTGTCCATGCATATTTTCAATCCTTCGGCAGTTTCAAAAGCGGATTTAAAAATCAGAATATATTGTTGCTTTGGATTAAACCTTTTCGCACCGGGCTGAATAACTAAATCCGTTTTATCGCCATATTTTCTTAAACCTTAATAGAAAACATATTATATACATCCAACCTTATTTACTTTATTATTCAATCTTTTTCTCTTTTCCCAACAAATCAACAAATTTGAATTCAATTTTCGTTTCAACATAATTAATAAGGTTGAATAATGTGTTGTTATTTTCTATG
>CAYQWD010000347.1:0-3693 GCA_964420955.1 uncultured Paludibacter sp.
CTGTCATTCCGAACATAGTGAGGAATCTAACATGCTAAAAAAATTAATTCAAACTATTTTTTATCGGTCAGTAGTGATTTTTTTAAAAGAACAGTTCTTTCACTTTCAGTTTTTCAGAAATACACTTTATTAACTTTAAAAAATCTTTGAGAATCTATCTAATTCACTTATTGTTATTCTGAAATCTCATTTTTTTTACTGTTTGAAAAAAAGTCAGTACTGTTTCATTACAAAAAAATACATTATCTTAGTGCCGAATAATCTAATAAACTGAAATATTCATGTTCGGAAATAATCCCTATTGGTGGGCGGGATGGTTGATTTTTGCACTTTTTGTTGCAATAAATGTAATCATTTTCCTGTTGCGTAATAAACCTGCATTATCATACGCAATAGCATGGTCTATTGCTGCATATCTGCTTGTCTACAAAATTGGCGAACTTATTGTTTGGCAATTATCAGGTTTGCATTATAAATTCCCAGTCGAATTTTCAGCTGTAAGCTATTTTGCATTCGGAATTTTCGTAACTTTTCGTTTACACAAAGCCGATACTTTTCCCATTTTTGCATCGGTTTTAACAGGAACTGTTTATTCCATGTTTTTCTGGATTTCGCCCGATAGTTATGTAAATGACAGGGAAACACCTTATTTATTTACTATGGCAATACTTAATCATCATTTGCTGTACTTTGGAGGGATGCTTCTAACAGTTAATGTTCGAAGATTTTCATTGCGTTACTGGTGGCAACATTTGGTAGGTTTGGGTCTGATTGTGGGATATTCATGGATTATTTACATTTTTACCGACTACAGTATTGTTATTATAATTCAGATTACCGATGGGACAATTTTACATTGGCTGTTTAAATCGGAGACGTTGCTTACCATGCACAAAGTATATTATGGATTATTCGTTTTCGGGATTGTAGCTCCAATTTTTACTATATTTTATCTTCTAAATCACATAATGTCAAAAAAACGTATCAGAAATAAGCTACAAAGAGAATATCTTCCTGCAACTTGGAAAGATACTTTTAAAGTTTAAGGTTTGTCAATTCAAGTTGCATTTCCATCTCGAAATGTAGGTCAGGGAAGGAGTTGCGAGTTTAGGTTAAATACAAGTTTCGATGCTTTAGTCTCTGCGCTTTTATTGTTTTACCAAAGTACAATTATTATCGAATTTAATTTCGCATTCATTTACTATGCTGTCAGCAAAAACGTATAAATTTTTAGAATTTCTGAGATGTATTGTTATGTTTAAAAATATCTATGAATAAACTCATAAATCTTTTCATTTTTCTATCGACAATTGTACAGGCACAGGTAACACTTAAAGTTACTTCCATACCCTCAAATACACCTGCAGGATTAGTAATTTATGTTGCAGGCAGTTTCAATAATTGGAATCCTGCTGCTACCCCGATGTTGGATGATGGAAATGGGAATTACACTTATACAATAGCAGAAAGTACGGGCGTTGTGGAATACAAATTTACGCGAGGCAGTTGGGCTACGGTTGAAGGGAACGCATCAGGAAAATATCTTCCAAACAGAAAATTTTCTTTTTCAGCAAGCCCTTAAACGCTGATTCTTAGCATTCAAACATGGGAAGATACCGGCAAAGCATCGACAGGAACTGCAGCGGTCAATGTACAAATTTTAAACAATGCTTTCTTTATTCCTCAGTTGAACCGAAGCAGAAGAATTTGGTTGTACCTGCCTCCCGACTATCAAACTTCAACCAAAAATTATCCTGTAATTTACATGCATGATGGACAAAACCTGTTTGATAACGCTACTTCATTTTCGGGAGAATGGCAAATCGACGAAACTCTAAACAAACTTTTTGCTGAAGGAGATTATGGAGTTATTGTAGTGGGTATAGATAACGGAGGAACAGAAAGAATTAACGAATATACACCATGGAATAACACACAATACGGTGGTGGCGATGGAGACAAATACTTGCAGTTTGTGGCTGAAACACTAAAGCCTTACATCGATGCCAGCTTTCGGACAAAGCATGGGGTAGAGCACACAGCCCTTATCGGAAGTTCTCTCGGGGCGCTTATTTCAACTTACGGAGGAGTTAAATATGCAAATCTTTTTAGCAAAATCGGTTCTTTTAGTCCAGCTTACTGGATAGTTTCGGCGCAATTTAACGCTTATATCAACGCAACTACCCAAAATATTGCCAATATGCGAATTTATATTGTGGCAGGTACGAACGAAAGCGCAACAATTGCATCCGAAATTGAAAATGCCAAAAATAATTTGCAAAAGAAGGGTTTGTCATCAACCAATACCTTTGTAAAAATGGATACCTATGGACAGCATAACGAAAATTACTGGAAGGGTGAATTTGCTGCTGCTTACAAATGGCTTTTTCAGAATTCAACACAAAATACAAATATTATTGTTGAAAATTATCTAATCGTATTTTCCAATCGAAACAGGTTGCATATTCAAGGCATTGCAGAAAATTCTAATGCCGAAATTTATGATATTTCAGGAAAACTTTACGAGAAATTGATGTTAAGCAATGGTTGGAACAGGCTTAAAAGGGCTTTACCAAAAGGAAGTTACATTCTGAAAACGGAAAATGATTCAGTCCGGTTTATTGCCAGATAAACTGATTTTTAAATTCGATGCCTGCACTAAAACCGGTTCATTATCCATTTGTAACAATAGATAAGAATATAAAGGTTATTTATTAAAAACTTAGAAAAACAAATTGTAATTATAAATTCAATCCATTTCCTATTACACCAAACCGGTCAGGTTAGTGATTATTTTAAAAAATAATATCTCTCAATGTAGACTCAAATTTATATAAAATGAAAATTGGAATTATTCTCGAAACAAAGGAATTTGAAAAAGCATGGAATGCATTTCGATTCGCGGTAACTGCAAAAAAGCAAGGACATGAAGTCAAACTTTTTCTTATGGGCGAGGCTGTAGAATGCGAAGGTTTAACGCATGATATATATAATGTAGATGAACAATTGAAAAAATTTGTAGAAACAGGTGGCGAAATTCTAGCCTGTGGCACATGTTTGAAATCCCGACACTTGAATAGCACCGAAGCTTGTCCCATTTCTACAATGATTGACTGTGTAAATCTTGTGGTTTGGGCTGATAAAACTGTAACGTTTTGACAAACATTTCAACAAAGGATGAATCTTTGTTCCCATCGCATTAAATAATTTGCTTCAACTGACGGTTTCCGGCAAAATTGTCAAGTCGCAAATTTTTTAATTTTTGCGAGATTAAGGAGTAGGTTTTTCTGAAACTTTAATCCCTGATTGTTCTTTAGACTTGTAATTCGATTATATTTCTTAAATATCGGGCTTTTTTAACCTGATATTTTTTTAAAAAGATAACTCCTTTTAATTGTTTGCAACTTGTCAAATTATATCTAATTACACATGGCAAAAGTTGACAGTTTAATAATTTTTTTCTCACAAAAACAATTTGCTGGTTTTTTATGTCATGTTCCGTTTTGTAATAAAAGTATGACTCTGTGTTTTAAAGCAGTTTTTTGAATTTTTGTCTGTTGTTTTTTTTCACGAACAAAAATCAGAGTATTTTCAAACATCAGTAATAATCATCTTAGGATACTCTATGGCAAATTCATTCATTTAATTATTTGGCTTTTGAGTTGGGTTGTAATTTTAAATATGATTTTTCAA
>CAYQWD010000348.1:0-3665 GCA_964420955.1 uncultured Paludibacter sp.
CGCCTTCCTCAGCTCGCACACTCGAAGTTTCGTATGTAGGTATGCAAAAACAGGTTGTAAATATAACAGCCGGCACTATTAACATTATACTTCAGGACGAATCTAAAGGACTTGATGAACTGGTGGTAATTGGTTATGGCGTAGTACGTAAACGCGATTTAACCGGTTCGGTATCTTCGGTAAAATCATCCGAAATTATGAAAACTACCAGCAGCAATGCCATGCAGGCAATGCAAGCTAAAGTTTCAGGTCTTGACATTCGTCAGAACGATGGACAATCGGGATCAGGTTTATCCATGACTTTACGCGGTAACCGTTCGATTTCTGCCTCAAACAGTCCCCTTATTTTGGTTGATGGAGTGGAATATGGTTCTACCATTGACATAAACGCATCAGACATCGAATCGATGGAAGTATTGAAAGATGCTTCGTCAACTGCAATTTATGGTACAAAAGGTGCGAATGGTGTAATTATTATCACCACAAAACGCGGAAAAGCCGGAAAAACGCAGGTTAACCTCAATTCTTTTGTTTCATCTAATACGCCTACTAACGTACCACGTATTATGTTTGGTGAAAAAGAAGTTCAGTTTCTTCGCGATAAAAGAAATTATCAGCTTGATTTCGCTTCAGGAAACTGGGGAACAGCCGCCACAACCGTGGAACAGGTATTAACAGGTACGCCAACAGGCGCCGACTTTACCGAAATGGATGTTTATAACGCAAAAGATTACACCGATTGGCTCGATATTATACTTCAAAACGGAGTAACCCAGAATTACGAAGCGTCAGTTTCAGGTGGTAACGAAAAAACCAATTTCAATCTTTCGTTTGGCACCATGTATGAGCAAGGATTGATGAAAAACGACCAATTGGATCGTTATAACGGAAAAATTGCCATCGATCATAAAATCAGCAAAAATGTAAAAGCAGGAGCTAACATGCTTTATACATTCCGCGATCATGACATACGTAACAGTAGCGTTTTCGGTCAATCCATGAAAATGACATCTATATCACGTCCTTATAATAACAATGGCACATTACTAGCTACTCCAAATGCACGTTATCCTGCTCACTGTAATCCTTTACTCGATGAAGTTGAAGGTAATTTTGTACGCAATGTGGAAACTACACGGCTTTTTGCAAACGGATATTTGGAGGTTACTCCCTTGAAAGGTTTGAGTTTTAAAACCATGTTTGCACTCGACCGTTCGAACAAACGAGATGGAACCTATCAGGACTACGAAAGTGTGGCACGTTATCAATCGCCAAGTACAAGTTACATCACATTACTTTACGACAAAAATACCAAATACACTTGGGACAATTTGCTTAATTACAACACAAAAATTGGCAAAAACGACATTTCAGCCTTATTGGGTCATAGTATGAGCAAAAATGTTTATGAATTTTCGAGAACTGAAGGCGATGCAGGTAAAGAACATTACTACGTAAGTTCATTTTACGATGTAGAGAAAATTGCATCTCCGGTTGTTAAAACTGGCTACATACAAAACACCATGTTCTCGCTTTTCGGACGTTTAAATTATAGTTACGATGGCAAATATCTGTTTTCAGCATCTGTACGAAGAGATGGTTCTTCACCACTTGCAGTCGGCAATAAATACGGTTACTTCCCATCGCTATCCGGAGCATGGCGTCTGAGCGACGAAAGTTTTATGGAAGGAACAAAGGATTGGTTATCGAACCTGAAGTTGCGCGCTTCTTGGGGTATTTCAGGTAATGCAGCAATTGAACCATATCAAACTCTTTCTCTATTAAGTGGATACAATATATATTATTATTTGGGTGGAAAAGATATTGCAGGACGCATTCCAAGCCAGATGGGAAATGCCGATTTGAAATGGGAAACCACTCAGGCAACGAACTATGGTATTGATTTCGGATTCTTCAATAACCGCATTTCAGGTAGTATCGATTATTATACTTCTCATACTTACGATTTGCTTTTCCTTAGAACAGCTCCTCCTTCGCAGGTATTTACCACCGTATTATCAAATGTGGGTGAGACTAAAGGTAGTGGTTTAAATATTGAATTGAATACGCTTGTTGTTAAATCAAAAGATTTTTCGTATGATATCAACTGGTCGTATTCACAGGGTAAAGATGAGATTGTAGCTTTAACTGCCGGAATCGATAAATATCAGGTTAGTGGTCAATCATGGCTAATAAAAGGTCAACCTGTTCAGATTTTCTACGATTTTGAATCGAATGGAATATGGAACATTGGCGAATTTGCTCAATTCAAAACAAACTGGGAAGCTCGTCATCCTGGCGAAACGCTGAATTATGTTGCCAACGGAGCGCCTGCAGGTTACGGAAATCCCGGAACAATGAAAATAGTAGATGTGAATGACGATGGCAAATTGAACAGCGATGACAGAAAGGTTTTTGACCGCTCACCAAAACATATTCTGGGAATGAACAATACAATTGAATATAAAAACTTATCGCTTTCGTTCCTGCTTTATGCTCGTTTGGGAGGTTATATAGCTTATGATATGAATACACAGTTGAATTATGAAACTGCCAACTGGGGCGACTTGGATTATTGGACACCGGCAAACACAAAAGCAAAATTCCCAAGTCCGGGCGCAGCTTCGGCTGTTTTCTCAACTTATGGAACTTCTTTGCGTTACGAAAAAGCTGATTTCTTTAAAATTAAAGATATCACCTTAGCATACAGCATTCCAAAATCAATATTAAAGAGTGTCAATGTCAGCAATCTGAAAGTTTATGGCTCGCTTAAAAACTACTTTACTTTCAGCGCAGTACCAAACTACGATTCCGAACGCGGAGGCGCTGTTTCGTTCCCACTTGCTAAACAAGCTGTTGTCGGATTAAATCTTGAATTCTAAATGCTTTAAAATCTTATTTTATAAATATTATTTCGTATGAAAAACAAAATTAAATTATTCATTGCTGCGTTTTGCAGTGTATTCATTCTCTTCTCTTGTTCTGATTTTTTGGAAGAGAATAATAAGGTTGGACAAACAGCCGATTTGACCTACTCTACAAATTCAGGTATCAAAGGTCTGATGGCTTCGTGTTACAGTTTTGCCCGTGGATGGTACGGAAAAGAACCTTCATTAGGCTTGGCCGAAATGGGTTCAGACTTGTTCTATTACGGATTTGACAACAAACAAAAATCATTGAATTCGTACAGTATCACTTCGCTCACAATGGCAGGTGTTAACGATAACGCTTGTTTGGATGAGTATTGGGAAATGTTTTACAGTGCGGTTGATGTTTGTAACAATGCATTGTACTTTGTTCCGAGAAACAATGTGATAAATGAAACAGAAAGAAAAATCTTCATGGGCGAAGCATATTTCCTGCGTGCATTTTATTACTTCCACATGGTAAATATTTGGGGAGATATACCTTATAATGATGCGCCAATTACATCGTTTTCCACTACTCCGGTTCGAATGAAAGAAGCCGATGTATATACTAAAATTCTTGAAGATTTGGATAAATCAATAGCGCAATTTGAAGCTGCCAACTATAAAACTAAGGCTGATGGACGTGCTAACTACTGGGCAGCTCGTGCACTGAAAGCCCGTGTATTGCTTTATGAAGCATCGTGGCTGGGTAAAACTGCTTCTTATGCATTGGCAAAAACCGAAGCTGAAGCCGTA
>CAYQWD010000349.1:0-3650 GCA_964420955.1 uncultured Paludibacter sp.
AAGATAATATCGCGCAAGTACAGTGTTTTTAATCCACGGATTGTAAACAACAGCTACTTTATAATCGGTATGATAAAAAATGTCGAAACCTTCGGCATAAACTAATTCAACAGAATCTGTAGAAACATTTTTTTCAGATTTTGAATTTTGTTTGGTACACGAAATAAAAAAACTTAAAAATAAAAGTATGAAGGGTAAAACTCTCATTGTGTAATTATTAATAATAAAAAAAACCGCAGAGTAAAATTGCTCCACGGTAATTCTGTTTTTGCTAACTCCGCAGCGCTATTACTTCCGCAAAGATAGTATTAAATTACTAATCGAAAATTTTAAAATATCAATTTGTTCAATGTCCTCCTTTTGGTAATTTTGAAGTTGTAACAGAAGATTGGGGTTCGCGCACAAACACCCAAAATACAACCGATGCAGTTATGAAAATGCCACAGAGAATAAACAGCAACTGATAGTTTCCGGTTTGTTTAATTACATTTGCCACGCCGTTGCTCATCATTTGTGGTAAAACTACTGCTAAATTGAATACACCCATATATAAACCCATTTTGGCAGGATTAACACGTTCGCTCATAATAGCAAAAACTATGGAAATAACAGCCGACCATCCAATGCCTGCCAAAATCATTCCCAAGTAAAAATCGTATTCCAATTTGCTGAGGAAAGCAATATAAAAATATCCGATAGCTGCAAATGAAAGCGCTGAAATATATGTTTTTACTCGACCAATGCGTTTGGCAACCGACTGTAAAACCAATGGGAAAATTGCACCAATAAAATTGAGAATAAGAAATCCGAGCGATACCATATTTCCGATTGATGAATCGGCTGTTTGCGCTACTCCGGTAAGTTTCTCGGCAAACCAATTGGCTGTAATGCCCGAAATTTCGATGTTGGGCAGAATTTGTTTTTCAATAAAAAATCCGGACATAATAAACATACTTTGAAATGCTACCCACGTAAAAGAATGTGCAAGCATTATTTTGTGAAATTCGTTACGGTTACTTTCAGTTTTAAATCCTTTGGCAATACTTACAATTCCAATTATGACGGAATAAACCAATGCCCCAATCAAAACAGGATTGTGAAACGGAGTTAGAATATCGAAAAAATGATTAAACACACTAAAGACACCGAAAACCAGAAATCCGTACAATGGAAAAATTTCTTTCAATATTTGCAAAATACCAAACTTTTCTTCAGATTGAGATTTTTCAAGTTCGAAGTCCTTTTTTTCTTCAATAAACAAAATAGGGAAAACGGCTGTGGCAAATACCAGAAAAGCAGCAATATACAGTAACATTTCGTTGCCAAAAACCATGGAAAGAAAATATGCGAATACGCCAAAGAATCCTGATACTATTTGCATCCAAACAAATCCGGCTGTCCGAATTTTCCCCTCCGGAGTTAGATCGGCAATAATGGAACGTGCCGGATTAAAGGTTACATTAACCGATAAATCGAGAAACAACGCTATGATTGAAGCAATAATGATAATATCGGTTATGCCAGTGATATGGGAAATTTCCTGAATATAAGGTAACGCCAGAAAAGCAAGTGTGCTCACCATTCCACCAATCATTATAAACGGACGACGACGACCACCCATAAACCACACATTATCGCTTACCAAACCTACTATCACCTGTCCGAAAATCCCTGCAATAGGTCCGGCTAACCAAACAAAAGCCACTTCGTGAATATCAAGTCCATACTTTTTGGATAAAATCCAACTAAGTGCTGCAATTTGAGTTGATAATGCAAAACCAACTGCTGTAGCCGGTAACGCCAATAAAGCTAAAAACGGATTGTTAAGCTTTTTCTGAATTTCTAACATGTTTTCAGGTGTTTGATGTTATGGATGAAAAAATCGGAATCTGAATCTATTTTTGAAAAAAATAAATAAACACTGCAAGTTTATAAAATTTGGGCTGAAGTTTTTGATTTTGTCATGATGAAATCGATAATTAAGTTGTGCAAACGTTTGTGTAAACTTCAATAGTTGAAGCTAAATGCCCAAACGAGGGATTATGATGATTTTCAGAAAAGTGCTGATTTTTTAAGTTTGCAGTGTAATTGCCTTGTAATATGACAATTGTATTTTAAAAAATTTTATCACAAACTTTTGTTTATCGTATCGATATAATCAAGCAGCTCATCGCGACCACTGCGTTTTTCCGAAGAAGTGATAAAAATTGGAGGTAATTCTTCCCATTCTTCAAGTAGTTTCTGTTGATAAGCATCAATATTTAACTTTAATTTGCTGCCCGAAAGTTTGTCGGCTTTTGTAAAAATAATTGCAAACGGTACGCCGTTTTCACCCAACCATTCCATAAACTCAAGGTCAATTTGCTGCGGATTATGGCGAGCATCTATCAGTACAAACAAACAGCTAAGTTGTTCACGATAAAGAACGTAACTTTCAATGATATTTTTTAGTTTTTCGCGCATGCTTTTGCCAGCGGTAGCATAGCCATAACCGGGCAAATCAACTAAATACCATTGATTGTTGATTATAAAATGGTTGATAAGGAGTGTTTTCCCGGGTTTCGACGAAGTCATAGCCAAACCTTTGCGGTTGGTTAACATATTTATTAACGATGATTTTCCCACATTCGATCGTCCGATAAAAGCATATTCCGGCAAAACTCCTGCGGGACATTTTTTGTAATCTGTATTGCTGATTACAAATTCGGCTGATTTTATTTCCATTTTTTTTATTTGTTATTAGCCTTCGGCTGAAATTAGCCTTCGGCTGTAATTAGCCTTCGGCTGTAATTAGCCTTCGGCTGTAATTAGCCTTCGGCTGAGATTAGCCTTCGGCTGAGATTAGCCTTCAGCTGAAATTAGCTTTGCAGAGAGATTTTTGTTCTTTTTTTTTAGCTTTTTCTTTCTATCTTTCTTTCTCTTCTTCCCCTCCCGAAGGGACGGGAAGGGTCAGGGGTTTCTTAGCTCTTAAAAAATACATTCCTGTAAAAGTTATTGCGCCGTTTATCATCAACAGTTCATATCCAAAAGCATAACCAAACATTTTTTTTGAGAAAAAATTGAGTAATGCACATAAAATAGGAGAAATTATCGCAATTAACGGAACTGCTTTATCGTTTGTTTTCAGCTTGGTAAAAAGTCCGAATGCGAACATTCCGAGCAATGGTCCGTAAGTATATGATGCAATGACATAAATAGCATCGATTACACTGCGGTTGTTTACTAATTTGAAAATGTAAATTATCAGGATAAAAAGCAATGCTAAACTTAAATGTACTTTAAGTCTTGTGCGTTTTGCTTGTTTTTCCGATTTGTGTTTCACATCCAGAATATCAACCGTAAAGGATGTTGTAAGCGCTGTCAGTGCAGAATCGGCGCTGGAAAATGCTGCAGCAATTATACCCAGAGTAAATAAAACGAGTACTGTTGTGCCTAAATGAAATGTGGCAAAAAGTGGCAGAATTTCATCGGATAAAGTTGGTAAAGTAATTCCTTTTTGCGATGCAAGCATCAAAATCAATGCGCCAAGTGTCAGAAAAAGAAAATTTACAGGAATAAACGTGAAACCATACCAGTACATATTTTTTTGTGCATCTTTCACGTTTTTGCACGAAAGGTTCTTTTGCATCATGTCCTGGTCAAGTCCGGTC
>CAYQWD010000350.1:0-1355 GCA_964420955.1 uncultured Paludibacter sp.
TTCAAGTTTCAGCGAAATTAAAGAACAGATTAACACTAATGGTGTTGAGTTTGGTTTTTTTGCCGTTTTCGGAAAAATTATTTATGCACAACCTGAATTTTACTATACTGAATACAGCCCAATCGTAAACAATATACATGAGCCGTATAAAATTAAAGGTTTAAAGCTTCCGTTAATGTTTGGTGTTCGGTTTCTCGATGTCGAAATTCTTAGTCTAAGGCTTATGGCAGGACCTTCGGTGAGTTACGATTTGAAAGGTCAGACTTATCCTGAAAATCACAAACGTTTCAGGTTTAACTGGCAGGTGGGTGTCGGTACCGACTTTTTCGATTTTATTACTGCCGATTTGCGTTACTCCATCATCAATGGGGTTAATATCTCGCAGCAGATTTCCGATTTCGACCCGCAAACGAACATTCTGAACCTCACCGTGGGATTAAAATACTGATAAATCATCTCCGCCTATTGCTGATTCCGGCATATTTTAGCATAAAAAGAACACAGAAGTTTTACATTTTTGGATGTAGCCTTATTTTCTGAAATATCAGTATCGTTATACCACACTTTGTTACTCAGCTGTAAAAAAGGAACAATAAAAAATCGTGATGCTAAAGGCAGGAAATATTACATTTTTTAATGAATACGCTTCCATTTTACTACATCAGATATAGTAAAAACGGTATTTAAAAAATAATTGTAACTTTGCACAAAAATATCTTATTTATGATGCAGATTCTTTCTATTCCTTTTTCTATACTGGCTTATGCCTGGTATATTTTTATACTTTTAATTTTTCATCCTGCCCAATGGTTTACATACTTTTTTTTCGGATATCAGGCTCATAAAACTTGCGTTGATATTATGAATTTTTTCCTGCTGAGAACAATTCATTTTCTGTTTTCATATTCAGAAATTGAAAATTCAACGCTATTACCACTCAACAAACCGCTTATATTTGTAGCCAATCATCAGGGAATAATTGATATTAATGGCATGGCTTGGCATTTGCGTAAATTTCATCCAAAGTTTGTAAGCAAAATTGAATTGGGAAAAAGAATTCCGAGTATTTCGTTTAATCTTCGTTACGGAGGTTCGGTACTAATCGACCGAAAAAATCCACGGCAGGCTCTGCCCGAACTTAAAAAAATGGGTGAATATATTCAACAATACAACCGATCAACAATAATTTATCCTGAAGGCACCCGAAATAAAAAGGGAATTCCGGGTGAATTTGCATCAAACGGCTTGAAAATATTATGTAAATATGCTCCCGATGCTTATGTAGTTCCAATAACTATTAACAACTCATGGAAAGTGTTTCGATATGGTCAGTTCCCCTTGGGATTGTTTAAACG
>CAYQWD010000350.1:1383-3649 GCA_964420955.1 uncultured Paludibacter sp.
TACTGTGCACGAACCAATTTCGGTACGTGATACTGACTTTGATACGCTTTTTGCTGAAACAGAGAAAAAAATTAAGGATAAAGTAAATACACCTGCCTGAATTTAAACAAAAGCAGCTAACCTCCTTCACAAATCCACTATGTACCGAAGTATCGGGTAGAGGGATTGAATTAAAAAAAAAGAACTTCATAGACTAGGGTCTGTTGAAAAACCACTATGTCTTTCAATAAAAGGTTATTAACATAATTTATTTGCATTTTTGCGCAAGGAATTTTGCAAATTTCTTCCAAAAACAATGCACAAAAAATTTACCGATTAAAAATCCTGTAAGAATTTACTTTGCATATCCCCCAGATTTATCTGGGGAAAAAAGTGAATTACAAAACTGAACCCCGTAGTGGGTTCACTTAAACTCAATTAAAATAAAGGTAAACCCCTACGGGGTAGTTTATCTCAGGTTTATTCACAACCACCGGTTGCGCTTTGCTTACTTGGGGTTATGCAAAGTTAACTCCTGCAGAGTTTTTCAGCAGACCCTGATTAATTTTTAACAAGAATAAAAAATGAAACTCTGCCTAAATTCAACAATGCGATTTTTTCAGGTATAGGATTAAAACAGCTTGCATTGTTTTTTTTGGAGAGTTTTTTGGAGAAATCAAGCTTTATGAATTTTCATCGACCTGATTGGGCGTTCGGTGAAAAATTTTGAAACCAATTATTGATATGGTAATACTCATAAGCGGACTTATATAATTAAAAACAGCATAAGGAAAATACAAAAGTGTAGAAACCCCTAAAACTGTACTTTGGGTCATACCACAAGAATTCCAAGGAATAAGCACAGAAGTTACTGTAATTCCATCTTCCAAACTTCGGCTGAGCAGTCGGTTTTCGTAACCGCGATTTTCGTATAAATTCTTAAACATATTTCCGGTGAGTATGAGCGATAAATACTGATCGCCCATGGTGAGATTGGCAAGCAGCCCGCTTGCTACAGTTGAACCCACCAGACTTGCCGTATTTTTTATGTAACGCGTCAATGCCAATGTTATACTTTCAATCATGCGGGATGAAGCCATTGCAGCGCCAAAACATGTGGCACATAAAATTAACCATACCGTGAAAAGCATTCCCTGCATCCCCCGTGTAGCTATCAGTCGGTTTATTTCTTCATTCCCTGCATCGAGCGAAGTTGAACCGTAACAACTCATAAAAGCGCCTTTCAGTGCATGGACAGGCGACTGGCCGCCGGCAATTTCGAAAAGATTATGTCGCTGAAAAATGTAAGCCGCAATCGCCGCAAGCAGCATCGACAAAAATAAAGTAACCAACGGCGGATATCGTTTTACAATAAGAAAAACCGTTAATGCAGGCACTATAAGAAGCCATGGCGACAGATTAAAACGTGATTTCAAAGCTGCATTGTAAATCTCAATATCATCAGTTGAAACACCTGAAAAAGTGAAACCTGCGATGACAAAAACAACTAATGTAATCATCATGGATGGTACAGTGGTTATCCACATATATCGAATATGTGTGAAAAGAGGAGTTCCTGAGATGGACGAAGCAAGAATTGTTGTGTCTGAGAGCGGCGACATTTTGTCGCCAAAATATGCTCCGGATATTATTGCACCGGCAATCCAACCATCGGGAAAACCCTGTGCTCTGCCAATTCCCATAAGCGCAATTCCTATTGTGGCAACCGTTGTCCATGAGCTTCCGGTAATAACTGATACCAAAGCACTGATTAGGGCTGCTGATAACAGAAAAATTTCGGGTCGAATTATTTGCAATCCATAAGATATAAAAAGTGGTACAACTCCGCTAATCATCCAACTGCCTGATAATGCTCCTATAACTAACAATATAAGCAAAGCCGTAGATATATTCTTAATATTGCGATGCATTGCTTTCTCAAAATTGTTCCAACGCAGTTTTACTGTTATTTTTCCAATAACAAGACAAACAGCAGTGGCTAATAATAAAGCCATTTGACTTGCTCCATTGAGTGCATCGGCTCCGAAAATGATAACCGATATTGCAACAAAACCTATAAGCGCCAAAACTGGCAGTAATGCCACAAAAGGATTAGGAAGTTTATGAGTTTCTTGGGGCAACATGATATTTATAATTTACAATTTACTAATAACTAACTAAGTAGGGCTTGCTGAAAAACCACCATGTCTTTCATTAACAGGTTATTATCAAAATTTATTTGTATTTTTGTGCAAGGAATTTTGCAAATTTCTTCCAAAAACAATGC
>CAYQWD010000351.1:0-3647 GCA_964420955.1 uncultured Paludibacter sp.
CGTTCTCAATTGTTTGGCGATCGAGTTCGCGAATTTGGGAAGTGTTAAAGATTTTCATGGTGTGTGATTTATAAGAAAGAAAATGGAACTTATGTTTTTGCAAATTTATCCATTTATTTTGACAGAATCGGAAATCAGTCATCTCTTTTCTGACAGAATTGGAATTCTGTCATCCCGATATTGACAGAATTGGAATTCTGTCAGCCCGGTTTTTTCTCGAATGCGCCAATGCCAAAAAGTGCAAAATCGTATTTTACCGGATCTTGAGGGTCGAATTTTCGAAGCATACGTGTAACTTCTTCCACCGCTTTCCAGTCGTTTTGTGTGCGTTGTAAAATTCCAAATGCACGACTAACATCGCCTGTGTGCACATCAAGCGGTAACATTAGCGCCGAAGACGGAATTTCTTTCCATAACCCAAAATCGACTTCGGTGGCATTGCTGCGCACCATCCACCGAAGAAACATATTCAGGCGTTTTGCCGATGAATTTGCAGTTACATCCGATAAATGTTTTGTTATACGCTGTTCGTAAGGAAGTTCCAGAAAGGAGCTTCGGAAATGTTTCAGCGATGAAAATATGGTCTGCTCTTTTTTGAAACCTTCTGTAAAAACATTTTCAAGTCCATTATGATGCAGATAAATATTTTGCAGCGATTTGATGAAGTAAATGCAATCAGCCCCGTTAAATGTACGGTGAACAAATTTTGATAGCGGAAGTAAATCTTTTTCTGAATGTTCTCTCACAAATTCAGCAGGCGAATTGTCCAACAAATCCATCAGCAATGAAGCATTTTTAATGATGCTTTTGCGCTGTCCCCAAGCGAGGGTTGCAGACAAAAATCCTGCAATTTCAATATCTTCTTTTTTGCTGAAACGGTGAGGAATCTGTATCGGATCCGTTTCGATAAAGTGGGGATGATTATAAAGTTCTACTTTTTTATCGAGAAGGCTTTTAATTTCTTGGATATTATTCATTTTCATCAATAATAAGATTTGCAGTAGAACTTTCGCCGAGGCGGAAATCAACCTTTACCGTGCCTGCAATTGTGTAAGTACTTCCGGAATTTTCTTTGAAAACGGTGAAATACAGCGTGTTTATTTCTTTGGTTTTGTCGTATTCATAATCATCGAGAAAAAAAACCGCTTTTCCCGATTTATTGCTTATTCGTAATTTGTTAGCATGAACAGGATGACTGCCTTGTGGATGTGTTGCAGGGTATTCAAACTCATAAACTTTGCGGTCGGGCAGTTCGTTATTTAATTTATCACTTACTGTAATTGTAATTATGGTTTTTTTCTCTGAATTGCAACTAATGGTAAAAGCTATTATAAAAGCGGAAAGTATCAGTTGAAGGGGTAATTTTTTATGTTGATTCATAAAACAGTTAGTATTATTTTGAAATGTTCAATACAAAAATACTAATTTTCGGGGGTGTTTTTCAAATTGAATTGATATTGAATAAAAATCCCGTTGAAGTATTTTCAGCAGGATTTTTTTTCAGGTTTTAAAAAGAAATGTTCTTGTCTGATACGAATAAGGATTTCCAATTCTAAATTATTAAGAATTTTCGGTAATCTTTAATTATGTGTTTCTAAATTATCTTATCACCACTTTTCTGATTTCGTTACTGCAGCGAACCAAATAAATTCCCTGTGTTGCGGCATTAAATTCAGCGTGATGAGTTGGTACTGCAGAATAATAAAGGCGACCAGTAATGTCATAGATTTCTACAGGCAAAGCAATTTTGTTTTCAATTTTTATGGTATTATTTACCGTATAAACCAAACTGTTTTGTTCGCTTTTGGTTTCATTTAGTTTAGTTCCACTGCATAGACCGTTCAAGTTTATGTTTCTGATTTGCCAAGTTGAAGCCACTTTGCTGCTCGAAAGATATCTGAATGCAATTCGTACATTTTTTTTCAACAAAATTTTTGGAATATTGATATCGCCTGAATTAACAAATGTCCAGTTATTCCCGGCTGGCATTTTGCCAATGCTTAGTTGCGACCAGTTATTTGTCGCAATTTCCGATTCGATGTAATTATCAGTTATCCACAAAGTGTGATTTTGCAATAGGTCAGTTGATGTAACAGCATAGTTTATAGCATGTTCAAAACTAATCGTTGCAGCGCTTTTGCCTGAAAAGTCAAAAACTGTTGAAACAAGCCAGTCTTCATTAGGATTGGCTACACTGTTTTGAAATCCTGACATCACGGCGCCAAACACAGCGCGCCAACCCCAGTTTTGCAATCCTGAAACATTTACCGCAGTGAAGTTTCCCAGACTTTCAGTAAATGTTTCACTAAAACTGTAATTCTCGCAACTTGTTTGCCCGTTGTTATTAAAACTGAAAACTGCGCTTACCGGATAATGATCGGAAGTAGTCGTTGTAAAGTTCGCAACTGTTTGCGCAGCGTTTGTTTCGAATAATACATTGTTGGTGTAATTCCCAAAAAGTTCGTTGCTAATTATAATGTTGTCTATTGCCGGACTGTTGTATTTTATATTCCACAAACTTCCCGTCAGACCCTTGTAATTGACAGCATCAACTACAAAGTTTTTATAGGGAGAATCGCTTGTAGTGCAGCTTATGCACTGTGTGCCGGTCAGATAATCGTTGAAATCGCCGAGTAGAACTACATTTTTGCTATTGTAACTGTTCCCATCGAGTAAGGTTTTCAGACTTTCCGATGCTGCTTTTCGGCGTGCATAACTTGTTTCATCGCTCATTGCTTTTGCATGTATATTTATCAACGATAGTGGAATAATGTTTGCGCCTGCCACCAGATTCAGATTGTATAAAACTGGAAACCGACCACTCGACCAATTGTACGAACTTCCGGCATCTCTCATTAGTGTTGCATTGACAAATCTAACCTTCGATTTTTTAAATACAATGGCTTGATTTTGATCACAATTTTCGGCTGACCATGGAATAATACTGCCTGCCCATTCGTTTCCCAAGCGATTTACGAGTGTATCGATAGTGGTATAAATGCTGCTTGTGCCAATTTCCTGCAACGCAACAATGTCTGAGTTCATGGCTTTGATTACTTTTGCCACATTGTTCATTTGAAGATTTTCATTGGTTGGTCCATTCAAGCTGCAACTCAGCCATTCCACATTCCATGTGGTAATTTTAAACTCGGTATTTTGACCTTTTACAAATACAGAAAAAGCAAAAAAAATGATGATTGGTAACTTAAATATCTTCATTCGATGTGGTATATTATTAGCCGGAGTATTAATATTTCCTGTTTACAGTAACAAAGGGGCGCAAAAATACGAATAATTTTTGTGTAATTATCCAAAAATATCAGATATCATTCTGAAATTTTTTCCTGATTATATTAAAACTTGTTCGATTGGAGATTTCAAAGACAATTTCAAAGTACAATTCTATTTCTGAAATCTTTTGAAAGAATCTTAAATTTTAAAACAATTCCTGAAATTTGTTGTTTTCTTAGCAATTCTTTTTATGCTTGATACATGAAAGTTTTTTATTTTTTTTCAGTAGATTTTTTCTTGGTACATGACAAAAAATAAAACGCAGATTCCGATAGCTATCGTAAGACTGATGTAGAATTTACCCGACAGACCGCAAATAGCGGTCGTTCGGTATCCGAGGTCAAACGGATTAAATC
>CAYQWD010000352.1:0-3641 GCA_964420955.1 uncultured Paludibacter sp.
TTTGATAGTGAAGAATTTTGTGCAAGTGCTTTTTTCATATCGGCTATTATCTTTTCAGCTTTTTTATCTCTGATAAGTTCGCTCTTTAATTGCGATGATACTTTTTGCAGAGATGAATGCCCTTTTTCTGCAACATCAGTAATGACTGCCACTACAAAAATATTTCCGCAATCAAAAACTTCAGAAACATTTCCCTTGCTTTTTTTGAAAGCCCAACGTACAATCTGACGCGACATTGGTAAATCGGCAACTTTTTCGCTTACCTGAAGCAATTCGTTTGCCTGACGAACCGGAAGGGCTTTTTCCTGTGCTTTTTTCTCAAATTTTTCCAGATTAGGCACATCTACTATAAATTGTTTGGCATCATTGTAATACTGGCTTATGGTGCGGCTGGTAGGTACAACTTTTCGCTCAAGAATTGCAACTTTTACTTTGCGGCGTGGTGCAGTTTTTTCAGTAACTTGCAATATTTGTGTTCCGTTTGCATTTTTAAGAGTAAACACTTCGTTCACTGCTTTACTAAAAGCAGCATTAGTAATTTCCCTGTCGAAACCTACACCTTCCTGTACCCAGCCAATTTCTCCACCATTGGCAGCTGTTTGTTGTACAGCAGAATATTTTCTTGCAAGCGCAGCAAAATCGCCTCCACTTCTGATAGCTCCTGTTATACTGTCAGTTTTTGATTCATTAGCAGTTGTAAGAAAAATATGGCGCAGTTTTACAGAATCGGGAAGTGAAATACCTGATTCCATAACACGAGCCATTGTGTAAGTATCATTGGCAAAAACCGGACCCAAAACAGCTCCTGCAGTGTTGGTGAATGCAAAATCTTTTAATGATTGAGGTATTGTTTTCTCGCTGTAGTTACGTCCATCGTACATTATATCAGAATTTGAATTTACAAGACCTGAAACATCGGTCGTTGTTTTAAACTCTTCAGAAAGTTGATTAATCCATTTTTCAGCCTCTGAATAATCCTCCTGCGAGGGTTTAACATTGAATGTAATATAGTTTATACTTCTTGAAGCCTCTTGCTTGAATTGTTCCTTGCGTTTATTGTAAAGATTTTTTATTTCATTGTCTGTAACACTCACTAAAGAGTCTGGGACAGTATAATAGGACTGAACAACATAATCTGTATCGAAAATATTGGCTGATGCTTCGAAATTAATTTTTGCATCGAGGCTGTTTGCCGTTAGAGCTTTAGAAATTAATTGAGTATATTTATCCTGCAGCAAACTCAGTTTAATGTTTCGCTCCCAAAATAGCCAATAGCTTTTTGCCTTTTCTAATTGTTGTCTCATCTCCTCATTTTCCGGAGTAGTTTGCAAACTGTTGTAGAATTGCAACAGATTGTTGCGGCTAAACTGACCATTTTCATCAGCAAACATCCGTCTTTGAGTAATCAAAGGATGTATTTTGTTTCCGATTAAATTTTCAGAAAGTTCTTCAACACTCACACTCAAACCAAGTTTTTTTGCTTCGGCAAATAAAAGTTTTTCATTAACAAAACTTTCCCAAACCGATGAATGAAGCTGCGATTGAATATTTTCGTTAAGTTCGTTTTGTCCAGTTTCAATTTTGTAAACTTCATTCATTTGCTCAATTAATGCTGCATAATCTCTGATATTTACCACATCGCCGGAAATTTCAGCAACAGTTTCGCGTGATTTGTTGAAAATTGAAGATCCTTGCGTTAATGCATCATTGATAACAAAAAGAAACAATGCCAATCCCACAATTATCATTAACAATACTCCTTTGCTACGGATTTTACCAAGTAGTGCCATTTTAAGAATTTAATAATATTATTAATCTGTGTTTTTTATTTTGAGGGCACGAAGATACGAAAAAAAAATGTTATGGGAAATACTTTATGAAATTTTCTGATTATTGGAATTTTAAGATGGAAAAAAGTTTAATAAAAGACGGAAAAAACCTGGAAACTAAAAAATTATTTATCCTGAATAATTAACTTAACAAGTTCTATTCTGCTGTTTGTAACTTTCGTACATTTTATAGCAAACCTTTCGATATTTATAACTTCGTTTAGTTTTGGAAAATGTTGATGATAATTTAAAATAAAACCGGCTATGGTTTCATACTCATCGGATTCAGGTATATTTATCCCGAATTTTCTATTTGCAGTTTCAACCGGAAGCCTTCCAGAGAGTAAATATTCGATATCTGATATTTTTTCGGCAACATATTCAATCAAATCGTGCTCATCCTGTATTTCTCCAAATATTTCTTCGACTATATCTTCGAGAGTTATAATACCTGCTGTGCCGCCAAACTCATCAACTACCACGGCAATGCTTTTTTTCTGCTGCATAAAGAGTTTCATAAGTTTTTGAGCAGCCATGCTTTCAGGCACAATGGGTATTGGATTTAAGTACTTTCTCCAGTCATTTTGATGTTCAAACATTTCTGATGAGTGTATATATCCTATAATATTATCAATATCGCCTTTATAAATCGGGATTTTTGACAATCCGGTTTCAACAAACGTTTGCTTCAGGGTGTTCAAGTCTGTGTTATAATCGAGGGCAATAATTTCGGTACGGGGCACAGAACAATCGCGCAGTTTAACTTTTGAAAAATCGAGTGCGTTTTGAAAAATTTTCACTTCATTGTCAATCTTTTTATCATCTTCGGTATTAATGAAACTTTCCTGAATAAGATAGTTGAGATCGATACGCGAAAATGATTTGTCCTGCTGGTTTTGATTAATCTGTACTCTGAAAACACTCATAATTTTGATGGAAATCCATGAACTGAACTGCGCTATCGGATAAAGTATCACATAAAAAATGAATAAGAGCCATGAAAATATCCTGAGCCACAAATTCGGATTAATCCTGAAAATGGTTTTAGGTAGAAATTCACCGGTAAATATTACTATAACAGTGGCAATAATGGTTTGTGTGAGAGTAATGAAAAACTGATTTCCCATAAATTCGAGTAACGGACTGAGTATGCGCACCATGAGTAAACCATAAATTACAAGCGCAATATTATTGCCCACCAGCATTGTGGAAATAAAATTTTGGGGATGCTGGTAAAAAACAGTAAGTATGGCAGATGTGAGATTATTTTGCTTTTTGTCGAGTTCAAAGCGCAGTTTGTTCGAGGAGACAAAAGCAATTTCCATACCTGAAAAAAATGCAGAGAACAGTAATGTTACAAATATATAAGTTATTATTTCCAAAATATTATTTAATTGAATTTGCTGCAAATATAACAATTATTCAGCAAGATGTAGAAAAGTAATTTAAAGAAAATCCAATTCAAAAAATCTGATTTGGAAAATTTCGATTCGGCTTATATCGCTGAATGATTGACAGATAAAGCTTACAGATGAACAATATTATATTCCGTTGATACAAGAGTCTTGTTAATTCAAAAAAAAGCAGTATCTTTGCAACCGCTTTTTTGAGAAAATATTGATTCAGTAGCTCAGCAGGTAGAGCACATCCCTTTTAAGGATGGGGTCCTGGGTTCGAGCCCCAGCTGAATCACTAAAAAACAACCGACTTCAAAATACAAAAGTATTTCGTAGTTGGTTTTTTTTTCATATGATTTTTTTTCACTACTAACCGACTAAACATCTGAAATTCTTCGCTACGCTCTGAATGACA
>CAYQWD010000353.1:0-3629 GCA_964420955.1 uncultured Paludibacter sp.
CGATTTGACAGTGATACATCTGACCTTCTTTATCAGGCAATTGTCCGGTACCATAACCCGATGCAGCATTCACCACGTAAGGAGGTTGCACTTCGAGATAGCCGGCTTCACGCGCATTATCGAGGAAAAAATTAATTAATGCTCGTTGCAAACGCGCACCTTTACCTTTGTATATCGGAAATCCGGCTCCTGATATTTTTACGCCGAGTTCAAAATCTATTAAATCGTATTTTTTTGCCAAATCCCAATGTGGTACAGCATCGGCATATAAAGCAGGAATTACACCGCCCGAACGTTCAATCACATTATCGTCAGCATGTTTTCCTTCGGGCACACTTGCATGAGGCAGGTTTGGAATCTGAACCAACAAATCATTGAGTTTTTGTTCTATTTCAGATAATTTATCGCCTGAAATTTTGATGGTTTCCTTCAATTCAGTGGTTTTTTCCTTTGCAGCATTCGCTTCAGCCTGTTTGCCTTGTTTAAAAAGCAAACCTATTTCTTTCGAAAGATTGTTCATTTCAGCCGATGCATTGTCCAACAGAGCCTGAGACGCTTTTCGCTCTGCATCCAAGGTGATAACCTGTGCTATTATTTCAGTTCCATCAAAATGCTTTTTTGCCAAACGTGCAACTACATCTTCGGTATTTTCGGTGATATATTTGAGTGTTAACATGTTATTTATTTACAATTTGTTCATTTACAATTTACAATTTCACAATAAAACTTGAATTATATCTTTCTTTGCTCTTTACTCTTTGTTCTTTACTCCAAATAAAAAATCTCCCGCAATTTTACACTACGGTAAAACGACAGGAGATTATATTTTTTCCATCCCCCCCTTTAGGGGTTTAGGGGTACTAATTAGCTTCGATAGGTTTTACAGAAACGTAAGATTTATTATTTTTCTTTCTTCTGAATTCAACCAAACCATCCACAAGTGCAAACAATGTATGGTCTTTTCCTAATCCCATATTTTCACCCGGATGATGCACAGTTCCGCGCTGACGAACGATTATGTTACCTGCTTTTGCAAACTGACCGCCAAATATTTTTACTCCAAGTCGCTTACTTTCCGATTCACGACCGTTCTTCGAGCTTCCAACTCCTTTCTTATGTGCCATTTTCTTTTACTTTTTAATCGGTTAAATTTAAGCTACTATTTCCTTAATCATTACTTCGGTGAAATCCTGACGGTGACCGTTGCGTTTACGGTAACCTTTACGGCGTTTTTTCTTGAAAACAATCACTTTTTCACCACGAACATGCGAAACTACTTCGCCAAGTACTTTTGCTCCTTCAACTACGGGCGCTCCAACAGAGATAACTCCATCGTTATCAACCAGCAATACTTTGTCAAATTCAATTGCCGAACCTCTCTCGGCTTCATTCATACGGTGGATAAACAGTTTTTTTCCGGCTTGCACCTTAAACTGCTGACCCAAAATTTCTACAATTGCGTACATTTATCAAACATTTAATTATTACACCGGTAAGGTGAGTTGCCTTGCAGGCAGCGCTTCTTTAGAAACCTTATTCGGAAAAGTGGGTGCAAATTTACTGCTTTTATTTTTATTATACAACTATTTTAAGACAATTATTGCCTCATAATATCATTTTTTCTGAACTCTAATTGTTTTGCAAAAATACTTCGGAAATAAAATGAAAATATTTTGCAATTGGCGCAAATCATGACTATTTGTTGAAAGGTGTATGTAAAATTAACTAATGTTTTCAGAATAATTTTTTTTAAAACTCAACGGGGTCGTTATAAAATAACACAATAGTGTATTAAATCAAGCCGTTATGTATTTACACTATTGTTATTCTAAAAAGATTAATTTTTAATACTCAACACGAAGGACGCAAAGTCTTCAATTTTTACAACTTGCTAATAACCTGATTTTTAAATGAAGGATGCGAAGAGGAAAACTTAAAAGTTCTCCTTTGAGTCATTGCATCTTCGCATCTCGGCGTTCACAATAATATTTTTTATAACGACCCATTGTATTTTAAAAACTAATTCTGATAGAGGTTTTATTACTTAAAGTATACAAAATTCTAACAACAGAAAACAGTATGGTATCTTCAAGTCTTTGTGTTAATAAAAATAATTCTTTAAATTTGTTTGATATAACTTTTTATTTCATATAGACTCTATTAAAATGGAATTTATTGGATTTCTGATATTAGGCATATTTGCCGGCATACTTTCCGGATTATTCGGAATTGGCGGAGGTATAGTTATGGTGCCTACGCTGGTAGTATTTTTCGGTATGGATATACTCGATGCCAATGCTACTTCTCTTGCCGCCATGCTTTTACCTGTTGGAATTTTAGGCGTATGGGCTTACTACAAAGCAGGCTTGATTAACATAAAAGATTCATTATGGATATCGTTGGGTTTGTTTTTGGGATCCTTCGCAGGGGGAGAAATTGCTGTAAACATAAGTGAAAGTTTTTTGTCAAAGTTATATGCACTGATTTTAATTTACATTGCAGTTAATTATTTTGATATACCTCAATATTTTAAAAAGAAAAAACCGAAAATTATTAAAGAAAACCGCTTTACAAGACACCCTGTATGGACTTTTATAGCAGTTGGAATTAGCGCCGGTATTTTTGCCGGTCTTTTTGGTAAAGGTGGCGGAATAATTATTGTCCCGGTTTTGATCAGTATTTTTCATTATAGCCCTAAAGCAGCAGCAGCCACTTCGCTTGCAGCGCTTCAATTACCGGTTGGTTTGCCAAGCGTTATGATTTATGCCGACGAAGGTCATTTGAATATATTATATGCTGCATTTATTGCCACAGGCATATTATTGGGCGCTTTAATTGGTTCAAAAATGGGCATAAAACTTCCTTCTTTGATTTTCAAAAAAATTTATGCACTTTTTTTACTCGCAGTAGCCATTTATATGGTTCTCAAATATCTGTAATTAAAAAAAGATTGCTCAAAAATAACGCAATCTTTCTTTATAAAAAATTTCTTGGTACATGACAAAAAATAGAACGCAGATCGCGATAGCTATCGGGAGACTGATGTAAAATTTACCCGACAGACCGCAAAATAGCGGTCGTTCGGTATCCGAGATCAAATGGATTGAATCTTGCAAACAAGTGTAGTAAAGTGCAAAAAATCCAAATTAGAATTTATCCGACAGACCGCAAAATAGCGGTCGTTCGGTATCCGAGATCAAATGGATTAAATCTTGCAAACAAAATTGGATTAAAATAAGTAACTGAAATCATCTCGCCAAAGGCGAGATTAAAAATCCGCTTAATCAGCGTAAATCAGTGTCCTATTTTCTTCAAAATCATATATATAAATTTTTGTCATGTACTTAGAAAAAATTTGAAAAAAATATTTTAGATGCTGATATGCAAATCGGCTTCCTGAGCAGCCTGAACGTATTGAAAAATTCCGGTAAAACCATCAACAAGTTCGTTGTAATCTTCAAGTTTATCGCCACTCCAAAGTTTACCTGCCAAACTGCAAATATACACTTTTACTTCAGCCATTTCTTTTACCTGATTCCATGACTCAATCCATCCTTGCATATTTATTTCAATCATGCGGGCTTTCATTTGTTCTTTCAGATGCGGATATTCAACCCATGCATCTTCAA
>CAYQWD010000354.1:0-445 GCA_964420955.1 uncultured Paludibacter sp.
ACATAAAATTTCAATTTAACTTTTGAAATATAATCAAAAGTAATTTTTTGAATGAATATGGCTTTTTCTTTGTACCAGTTCAGCTTCATATCAAAATTCGGATCGTAAGATTCGATAAGTTTTGAAAGTGCTTTCAGTTCCCCATCTTTTTTTGCATTCTCCATCTTTTCGAAAACAAAAATAGTTGGGCGTGGTCCATCTTTGGGAATTTTTGTTCCATACAAATGCCAACCTTCTTCAATGGTTGCTGTAAAAACAACATCAGCCGATTTACCTGAAATATTGTTTACTTCAAACTTCCATTTTACCGGTTCCAAAATCTGCCCATACATTGTAACTGTCACAAATGCACTGAAAAAGAATAATATAAGTTTTTTCATATTTTTTCTGTTATTAAATTGATGCAAAAATAAAAACATTTATGAATATATGAATATCTTTTCAT
>CAYQWD010000354.1:481-3621 GCA_964420955.1 uncultured Paludibacter sp.
GTTATGGAAAATATCAGTTACTTTAAATTTTGTTTTGAAAAAGTATCATAAACATCTATAACAATTTTCCAATGCAAAGCTGAATGTTTTACTATTATTATCCTTACACACTGTTTTAAACTAAAAAAAGATTAATATGTTTGATTTTGTAAAGCACTTCATCGAAATCAGAAAAAAAGCCGGAGTTAAGATTTCTTCTACTCCGGCAAAAATTATTTCAAAATATTGAATTCCGACAAGTTTTCTTACACTTTGGAAATCAAATTAATGATTTTCGTAATTTCTCAATCAACCAATCAACCAATTAACCAATTTCTCAATTTCCTAATTTCCCCAAAACCTACCTCGTGAGCATAAACTTGAAGCTCACACCAAAGTTTGTGGACGACACCGGGAAAGTGGACGAAATAAGCGGAGTGCTCATTTGTCGGTCGTAGAAAAGCTGGATGTTTACTTTTGAGCTGAACACATAATCGGCAATAATTTTCATAGTGAACAAACGGTTTCCGCTCGATGCCTGTGTCAGGTTTTCATCAACCTTCCGAATAAGCGATTTAATGTCCTTGTAAGAGATATCCATGTTCAGTTTCAGATCATTTTTAATGCGCGACTGCTGATCGGTTTTTAATTTCAGAATCACATCAAAATCTTTAATCAGATAACCTACACCCAACACAAATTCATCAGTTGATGCATCGATTAATTGAGTGCTGGCAAGATTGAGTGCCAGATTGCGTTGTTTGCGATATTCAAGTTTCGTTGTCATGCTGTTTTTCAGGGCAGCATTTATACCGATAAGCGGACTGAACTGTTCGTTGAGCACCACGCCCGAAATATCGTAGGGCGATGAAGGAATCGGGTTACTGGTTTGCACATCGCGTACGTAGCCAATTTCGGAACCGTTGCCCATAGCTACCCATGTAGAATATGAAGTATAGGAATTGATACTGTAACGGCTAGTATAAGCATGAGAAATGCTTATCGAACGGAAATTATTTTTCACCCACGAAATTCGCGAAAGTCCATCGTAGCTAATTCGCCAGTTGGGCAAAATACTCAAAAGCGAAAGGAACGGACTTGTATTCATAGTTGCAGGATCTTTGCCGGTATAAGCAGCAAGAAAAGCAGGAATAAGCACATCGGCTGAATTCAGTCCGTAAGTTCCGAGTGAAGACTTATATTCTTTTCCTGCTATGTTAGGAATTTCGCTAAAAAAACCGGTTGTCGGATAATTTGTTCCTCTTAATTGGGAATTTAGTCGACCGGCAATTATTTCGCGATTGGCAATCAAGTTATTAAAAGGTTCCGAAGCATAATTTTCATCGGCTCCTCTTATTCCCTTAAAAGCTGTGGCTATAGCAATTTGAGTTATATTGTAGCTTCCTGTAAATGTCTGAGGCATTCCTTCAAACATATATTGAATTGTAGTATTCGAAGCCATATAACGTTTTCCATTCAGATCAATTTTCAGTCCCGGAATAGGTTCAACCGTTGCTTTAATATCCAAATCGGATGTAAAAGCAGTAGAAGCAGGATTTACAATGGAGTCGCTCATAAACAACCAGTTGTTATTAATTGCATTCTGAATCGTATTATTATCGTGAAAACCGAAAGCAAAGCCAATACCCGGCGCATAAAGTCCGTTGCCTACATTTTCCTGACCCATAAATCCGGGTTTTGGAAAAAATCCGGGAAGTACCATACTGTTGGTCTGACGGTAGGTAACAGAAGCCCGGCGCACCAACATAGCCATGCGCGCAGTAATATCCATCACCTGCTGCCCGATTGAGCGTGCATTCGGATCGACAGTTATGACAGTCATATTAATACTGTCGAGATTCAAGCGCGGAGTGAGCACTACAGAAGCATTGTCCACAATTTTGTACGGAATTTTCAGTGGTTTTCCTAATCTGTCAGTAAATGTAACTTCTATTTTTTCAGAATTCAATCTATGCTTTAGTGTATCAGCCGTATTGCGCGTCAGATTTAATTTCTGTTTAAATGTTTTTGGCTGAAATCTTGAAGGCATTGGCGGTTGATTTCCATAACGGCGGTTCACTTCTCTCAGATATTTGAATTTGTTATAAAAAGTTTCGAAATTCAGATTGGCATCAGCCTGCCATGCACCCAAACTTGAAGCCACATTCCCTATATCAGAAGCTCCACGAATACGTGCTGTACGATTCCAGCTGTAAGTGGAGTTGTACGATGTGTTGGCAGTAATCCAGTCGAATAAGGGAATTTTATTAATTGGCAAAGTCCACGATGCTGAAAAAACCTGTTGATATGTGAATGGTGAACCAAGTTTGCGAATACTTTCCATAACTGTATCACGCCATTGCTCGTAGTATTCTTTGCCTATTTCAGGCGTAAAATATGACTCTTCAATATTGGCATTCATTGCTGTTTGCAGGCTGAAACGAAGCGATTTTGTTAAATCATATTTGATATCGAACTGCCGATTCCACATAAAATCTTTACTGAAAGTAAGATTAACAGGCTGACTTCCTGCCACGGCATAATTATTAAAGTCGCGCAATTTGGTTTGAGTAAACTGGCGATTCATGTCGGTGCTGAAACTCAGGGATTGAGGCATATAATTCAGGTTGAAATCTTTAATTATTGCAAAAGCCGGCTTGCTGAAAGCTTTTACGTTTTTAAACGGCTCGAATGGCTGAGGCTGAAACGAGAAATTATAATTTAACGAACCTCTTTCCTGTTTCGACAAATTTCTTTCTATTTCAGAAGTATGCTGGTTGGTTTCGTTATAAGCATAACTGAATGAGACATTCGCCGGATCGTAAAATTGTGGTTTCTTGCTTTTAATATTTATTCTTGCCGATGAAATATTAAAACTCCTCGAAGTTTGCACGATTTGGGCAAGCTGGTTAAGGGAGTCTCTTTCAGCAGCAGTATTCAGATTATCAACAGCTTCAGACATTAACACATCCTTATCGAGAGGATTATATTTAGGCGTAACCGTTTCGTTGGTATAAGAGAAATAAGCCGGCAACTGAATTTGTGCTTTCTCGGGCAGAAATCGCCCAAGTTCCATGGAAGTAGAGAAATTCATCTGATACATATCATCCATACGGCGATCCATCACATTACTTTCAATACTTCCATAACCGGCAGTTTCC
>CAYQWD010000355.1:0-3621 GCA_964420955.1 uncultured Paludibacter sp.
TCGATGGCTTTATTTACGTCAACGCCCATAGCTGCATAACGTTCCACAGCTAAATCGTAAGCTTTTTTAATTTGTTCGTTCATGATGTTTTTATTTAATTTTTAAAATATTGTTCAAAAGAAATTGTTTCGTGTTTGAAAAGTTTGAAAGTTCAACCTTTCATGTTTCGCGTTCATTGTTCTTTTTCTTTCTTGTTCCGCTTTTTGGTCTTTGCTCTTTGCTCCATTGTCTTTGCTCTCAAAAAGAAGTTACCGCCAAATACCTATCGTAATAATCACTCCATTCTTCGGCATCCTGAGGTAAGAATTCTGTTAAATCAATAGAATTGCTGATACTTTCGCGCATTTCCTGAATGCCTGAATAAATACCGATAGCTTTTGCCTGAACCATAATATTTCCAATTGCCGTTGCTTCCATTGGGCCGGCTATAACCGGAATTCCAAGTGCATTTGCTGTAAACTGGTTCAGCATTGCATTTTTTGAACCGCCACCAATTACATGCATTTTCTCAATCGGGAAGGAAGCAAAAGATTTCAGGCTTTCAAGTATCTGACGATAACGGAAAGCAAGACTCTCGAAAATACAGCGTGTAATTTCGGCTTTTGTACGCGGCACAACCTGTGAAGTTTTTTCGCAATAGTTTTGAATGGCTTTTACCATCGATGGCGGATTTGCAAAATCAGGCGCATCCGGATTGATAAAACTGATAAAACTATCGGCAACTTTAGCATCGGCAATGAGTTGACCATAAGCATTTTCTTCGGAAGTTGAGCCCCACTCTGCACGACATCGTTCGAGCAGCCACATTCCGCATATATTTTTCAGGAAACGGATTGAACCTTCCAATCCTCCTTCGTTGGTAAAGTTCAAAGCAAAACTTTCGTCGGTTATAATCGGACTTTCGGCTTCAATACCCATTAGCGACCATGTGCCCGAACTCAAATAAGCAAAATTCTTGTCGAGCGCCGGAACAGCTGCAACTGCCGAACCGGTATCGTGTCCTGCAACTGCAATCACAGAAATTGCACCCAATCCTGTTTGTTTTTGAACCGATGCTGAAAGTGTCCCGATAACTTCGCCCGGATAAACAAATTTTCCGAATTGTTTTTCCGACAAGCCTAATGCTTTAAGCAATGTTGTATCGAATTTGCGGGTGTTTGCATCGAGCATTTGCGATGTTGATGCAATGGTATATTCGGTTACCATTTCTCCGGTTAGCATGTACGAGAGGGCATCAGGCATAAATAAAATTTTTTCAGCATTCGGAAGTATCGTTGAATTATGCGATTTCATTGCCGAAAGTTGGAAAAGCGAATTGAAATTCATAAACTGAATTCCGGTGCTTTTATAAACTTTGTCGCGAGGAATTATTTTAAAGAAATTTTCCTGCGCATCGTTTGTGTGCGGGTCGCGGTAACTGTACGGATTGCCGAGTACTTCGCCATTTTTATCGAAGCAAACAAAATCGACACCCCAGGTGTCAATTCCTATCGATTTTATCTCAATTTCTTCATCGGCAACAATTTTCAATCCTTCGAGTATATATTGATACAGACTGAGAAAATCCCAGTAAAAATGGCCGTTGGCTTCAATTATTTTGTTCGGGAAACGGTTTATTTCGCGTAATTCAATTGAGCCACTGCGAATCATTCCCAAAATAGTGCGCCCACTTGATGCTCCAAGATCAACTGCAAAAAAGTTAGTGGTTTTCATGATTGAAAAATCATTTTTTTGGTTTTAAAAATCAAGTTAATATTTATATCAGAACCTTGTATTAGCTTATGCAAATATAACCTGGGTGTTATTTACTTCAAATAATACTTTTGATTTATTGTCTGCTTTTTTTGGTAAATTATAATTTATGCAAAAATAAATTTTAAAAATCTTTTAAAGCAAGTAATTCTGTACAGTTTAATGGAAATAAATTCTAAGTTCTCAACGTATTATTTTTCATTTTTACAAACGTTAAATCAATGTAGCTGCTGCTCGGTCAACAAAAAATCTTGCATTGCCGTTTAAATCATGGATATAGGCAGCCGGAAACTTTCTTGCACGAGGATTATTTTGAATGATTTCAGCAAAAATTTCGGATTTATTTTCGCCGGTAATCATAAAAAACACTTCATGTGCATTCCTTATTGTATTTCCGGTTAAAGTAATGCGTTTTTGTCCACTTACCGGATGTTGGGCAACTGCTGCAGATTCAGGAACAGTATCGAGGTGTATTTGGTCGGGAAATATTGATGCGGTATGTCCATCATCGCCCATACCAAGCAGAATGAGATCGAAAACAGGGTAGTTGTTTTCTTCAGTCAACTCTTCCGATAATGTTTTACTATATCTGATTGCTTCCAATTCAGGTTCAAATTCACCTTTTATTCTGAAAATATTTGCATCGGGTATTTTTATTTTCGAGAGTAATGTGTTAAAAGTCATACCATAGTTACTCTCCGCATCTGCTGGCGGCACGCAACGTTCATCGACCCAGAAAAAACGCAAAATTTCCCATGGCATATTTTTTTCATAATCAGTAGCAAGTATCTCGAAAAGTAATCGTGGCGTACTTCCGCCCGAAACAGCTATATTCAAAAATCGGTTTTCTGATTTAGCGGACGTTGCTCTTTGGTAGATTTCGTTAGCAATTGCCATAGCCACTCCGGAGGCATTTTCCGATATATTTACTGAATAATTCATTTGGAGTTATTGGAAAAAAGGAAATTAAGAAATTACGATAACTTGTTGTATTGATGAAACTATTATGAATTTTATTACAACGATTTACTGATATATTTAACCGGATAAAGCGCTGCTAACATTCCCATTATCAAAACTGTAAAAAACACGATAATAATATCGGGAAAGCTGGTAACTACCGGATATGCCTCTACAATATAGCCTTTGCCAAGTTTAAGCAATCCGAAATGTTGCTGAGCCAAACTTATGATAGTACCTAAAAAAATTCCGATTACTGCGCCAACCAAGGAAATAAACCAGCCTTCGAGCAAGAAAATTCGCTTTATAAGACTTTCATCGGCACCAAGACTGCGTAAAGTTGAAATATCGGGCTTTTTTTCAATTATCAACATGGATAATGAACCGATAATATTGAAAACTGCAATCAGTAAAATAAAACTAAGGATGAGAAAAGTAATCCATTTTTCAATCTGCATTATTTTGAAGAAATTCTCCTGCTGTTCATACCGATTCTTTACCCGATATTTATCACCAAGTATATCGGAAATTGCTTTTTGTACTTTTTTTGGATTGGTAGTGGGATTAATTTTCAGCTCAACAAACGAAACTTTGGTTGAATCGTATTCAAAAAGTTCACGCGCAAGCGCAATGGAAACAAGCACGTACTGATCATCGTACTGTAACTGATTAACATTAAAGATGCCGGATACAAAAGTACCTGACTGATTAAATGAGGTTTCAGGCCGAAGCATATTTATGCGAGATGTACGTTTGGGTGCATAAATATATAAAGGATCGATAAAATGAGCGCCCAAACCCAGTGTGCTTGCTACGCCAATTCCGGGAACTGCCCGTTCGAAAGCGCCATCGAACAACTCAAATTTCCCATCGTACATTATTGTTTTAATCTGGGTAAGTTCACTGAAA
>CAYQWD010000356.1:0-3615 GCA_964420955.1 uncultured Paludibacter sp.
TGGTTTAAGCCTTCTATTTCTGATTTTATTATTTATTTTCGGGTATTTTTTTTATATACATACAACTTTATTGCAATAAATACATAATTATACAAATCAGCGTGTTATATGAATAATTGTGCAACTTTTCTGCTTGAAATACCCTGAGTTAGTTTCATAATATTTGGTGTTATGCAATTGGGCATAATACACAAAAAAAACAATACACAGTTAAAAAGTAATGTAAATTTTTATAATTACTTTTGCAAAACTATTTGTTAATAATTATCAGGCATAACAATTGTATTGGCAAGAAAAATTCAGAAAATAATTTCCCGCAATGATAAAAATATATTCAATATTAGCGTTAATATTCCTGAGTTATTACGAAACATACGCCACCGGTCCGCTATCGAGATTTTCCGAAAATCCACTTATGCGTAATGCCAATATTAGTGTACTTGTGAAAGATATTAATACGAGTGCTGTGCTACATCGGCGAAATGAAAATATAAGTATCATTCCTGCATCGACCATGAAACTTGTAACAACTGCAACAGCGCTTGAAATGCTTGGCGCCGACTTCAGGTTCGAAACAAGAATTGAAATTGATGGACGAATAGCTGCCGATAGCACGCTTTTCGGTAATTTATATATTAGAGGTGGGGGCGATCCAACTTTAGGTTCTGAATTTGCCGGAAATCCAGATTTTATACATGAATGGGCTTTTGCACTGAAAAAGGCAGGTATTAAAACCATTACAGGCCGAATTATTGCCGATGAAAGTATTTATAATTCTGAACACATAAATCCGAAATGGACATGGGAAGATATGGGAAATTATTATGCATCGGGAGTTTATGGCTTATCATACAAGGATAACACTTATAAATTGTATCTGAAATCGGAAAAAGCAGGCAGCAAACCGGAAATTAAACGAACCGAACCGGAAATTAAGGGACTAACATTTGAAAACAACCTCACTGCTACTTCTATTACTTACGACAGTGCATATTTATATGGTATTCCACGTTCGAATTTCAGAATTATAAGAGGTGCAATACCAGCAAATAAAGAAGAATTTATTGTAAAAGGCGACATTCCGGATCCGGGAGCTTTACTAATCTCCGATTTGCAGGTAACATTTAAAGCAATGGGTATAAGTATAAACATGTTAAATTTGCCTGAAAACACTCGTCGAGTATTATTTTCGCATTTTTCGCCACCTCTGAGCGTAATAATAAGCGAAATAAATGTGCGTAGCAATAATCATTATGCAGAGCATGTTTTCAGATATTTATCGAAACATACAAATAACAGTGATTCATATAGCGGTTCAGTATTGGGAATAAAAGATTTTTGGAAAGTGAGAAATTTGCCTGTAGAGCAGTTATTTATGGTAGATGGATCTGGACTTTCGCCATCGAATGCTGTATCGGCACAATTTCTTGTAAGCCTTCTTGAATATATGCACAATAAAAGTGTTTATAGTGATTTGTTTATGAAAAGTTTACCAGTATCGGGAGTAAACGGAACGCTCACTACATTTTTACGAAACTCAATACTAAAGGGGAAAGTGATGGCTAAAAGTGGTTCTATTTCGAGGGTAAAGTGTTATGCCGGCTACATCAATCATAAGGGAAAAAAAATTGTGTTTGCTGTAATGGTAAATAATGCAAATGGCGCGTCTAAAGCAGTAACAAATAAGATTGAGGAATTTCTTATCGATTTTTCAAAATGAAAAAGAACCTGAAAAATATGCTTTTTGTCCGCGAAACTATTTCGACTAATGCGCTAATGAAAGACATTCACTGCAAAGATAAACCTGATGAGGGATTTGTAGTTTATACAGATTATCAGAGCGCAGGAAGAGGGTTGGGAACAAATAGCTGGGAAGCGAAAGCTGGAAAAAATGTTCTGTTCAGCATTTTACTTTATCCTCATCATATCAAACCTTCAGAACAGTTTGTTATTTCACAGATTGTAAGCATTGCCATCTGGGAAGTTCTTTCCGAAATAATTTCGAATGTGAAAATAAAATGGCCGAATGATATATATGTGAATAATAAAAAAATTGCAGGAATTCTGATAGAAAACACAATACAGGGAAACTGTATAAGTAAAACTATTATCGGTATTGGTTTGAATGTAAATCAAACCAAGTTCGAAAGCGATGCTCCAAATCCGGTTTCGTTAAAACTGGTAACCGGGAAAAGCCATAACCGATTAAGTTTAATTACTAAAATTTGCAACAAAATCGTTTTTTTATATCAATTGGTGAATTATGACCTGCTAAAAGAGAATTACTTCAATAATTTATTCAGAAACAATGGTTTTTTTCCTTACCATTCGGATTCAGGTAGTTTTAATGCAAAAATTATTGATGTGAAAGAAGATGGAAGAATATCATTACTGAAAGAAAATGGAGAAGTCAAATTATTCGGATTTAAAGAAGTTGAGTTTGTGATCAATCCTTAACTTCTTCGTAGTCCACGTACTCCCCTTCGCTTTCCCCGAAAACTTTTTCACGTTTTGCGCTTTGGTTATAACGATCTTCAGTTCCTTTTTTATGTTGATATGTTGCTCTGCGCCCGGCTCTGAAAAGCGAACGAAAAAAGCTGAAAACTACAATAAAAATAAATAACCCTAAAAAAAGGAATATCAGCAAAAAACCTAATAGAAAACTCATTGTATTGTTATTGAAACTTTAAGAAATAGTGAAAAACAGCAAATTAAGAGGTTAAACCTTTCAGAGCCTGCCTTGGGCAGGTTTCGAAAACAAAGAAACAGGTTAGAATACAGCCTTTGCAACTCTCCTAACGCTCTCTACAGCCATCATGCTGTAAAAATGGATACTTGGAACACCTTTTTCCTTCAAGTCGGCAGCCTGCATTTTACACCACTGCACTCCCACTTCAACAACTTCTTCATCAGTTTTACACTTGGCAAGTTCATTTGCAAATTCTTCAGGAATATCTGTATGAAAAATCTTTGGCAGCACATTCAACTGATTCATCAAAGTTATGGGTTTCAGTCCTGGAATAATAGGTACGTTAATGCCTGCTTCTCTGCATTTTTTAACAAAATCGTAATATTTATTATTGTCGAAAAACATTTGTGTAACTAAATAATCTGCTCCGGCATCTACTTTCATTTTTGCAAATCCGATATCCGAAGCAAGGTTTGGAGCTTCCTCGTGTTTCTCAGGGTAACAAGCCATACCATACGAAAATGGCGTTATTTGCGATTTTAATTTCGATTCATCGAGAAAGTAGCCACTGTTAAACTGATTTACCTGCCGCTGCAAATCGGTGGCGTTAATGTGTCCTGTAGGAATAAATTCTTTTTCATGTCGGGCTTTATCGCCTCTAAGCAAAAGCAAGTCAGTAATTCCCAAAAACTGCAAATCGATAAGTGCATATTCAGTCTCTTCAGGTGTAAAACCACTACAAATGATATGAGGAACAACCGGAATGTGATATTTGTTCTGAACTGCTGCTGCAATTGCCACTGTGCCTGGTCTGTGTCTTTGGGAAACTCTTTCGAACAAACCGTTAGCAGTTTCTCTATATATCATTTCACTGCGATGTGTGGTAATATTAATGTATTTGGGGTCAAATTCACGTAACTTGTCAA
>CAYQWD010000357.1:0-3609 GCA_964420955.1 uncultured Paludibacter sp.
ACATTTTTTTAATTTTTTATAATCGTAAATGGGCTTTTTAAGGCTCGACTACTTAGTTGAACCAAAATACACAAAATACGCTATTCATTTATGGGTGTATTTGTTTGATTATTTGTATCTTAAATTAATTATTTCCGATATTTTGAATTTTTTTATTGCGTATATTTGCTTGTTATGGGCAAGTGTAAAAAGACCACCGAACATTGACAGACAGATTACAAAATTGAAAAAACAGAAAGAGAAAATAGTAGCCCTGATTGAAAGTTACTGCAAGAAAAAATTAGTTTTTGCCTACCCGCTTCTGCCCTTCGGGACAGTTAGGGTAGCCCACCCACAAACAACACATTTGGCAACCCCGACACACAAGCTGACGCTTCGGTTGCCAAAAGAGTTGTTTTTTTTCCTTCGCTCGCTGCTAATGGATAGGTTTTCTGTACTTTTAAGCTTTTGAAATTTTAAATTAATAAGAAACGAAAATAAATGGATAATAAAGTTCACAATCAAATAGTTAGTTTCATTTGGGGTATTGCCGATGATGTGCTGAGAGATGTTTTTGTAAGAGGGAAATATCGAGATATTATTTTGCCGTTTACTGTTTTGAGGCGTTTGGACGCTTTGCTTGTACCAACAAAAGAAAAGGTACTCGAAGCGGTTGAGTTTATGGAACAGCAAAAAATTGACGACCGTTCTGCATTAAGATCTGTAACGGGTTATCCATTTTGGAATACCTCAAAATTCACTTTTGAAAGCCTGTTAAACGATTCGGATAACATTGACAGCAATCTTGAAGCTTATTTGGATGGTTACAGTCCAAATGTTCAGGAGATAATCAGCAAATTCAAACTGAGAAATCAGCTTGAAACCATGAAAGAAAATGAAATTACATGGTTGCTTATTGAGAAATTTGCTTCAAAAGAAATAAACCTTAGCCCTAATGAAGCATTAAACGGAAAAGGTGAGAAAATGCCACCGTTAACCAATTTAAGTATGGGTTATGTGTTTGAGGAACTTATACGAAAATTTAACGAAGAGAATAACGAAGAAGCTGGGGAACACTTTACACCAAGAGAAATCATTAAACTGATGACTCACATTTTGTTCCTGCCTGTAAAAGACCAGATTAAAAAAGGAACTTATTTGATTTACGACCCTGCCTGCGGTAGCGGTGGAATGCTAACCGAAGCCGAACAATTTGCTTTAGAACTAACAGAAAATAAAGCATCATTTTTATTATACGGACAGGAAGTAAACCCCGAAACGTATGCAATTTGCACGTCAGACATGCTGATAAAGGGCGAAAAACCCGAAAATATTGCTTTTGGCTCAACACTTTCGAAAGATGGGTTCCCGAACTTGCAATTCGATTTCATGCTTTCAAATCCGCCTTATGGTAAAACTTGGAAACTTGACGAAAACGCCATTGTGGATAACCGGGGCAAAAAAGGAAGCGGCGAAAACAGCGAAAACATAAAAGACCCACGTTTTCAGGTGGGTTTGCCAACCATTTCCGACGGACAGTTATTGTTCCTGATGAACATGGTAAGCAAAATGAAACACAATACCGAACTGGGTAGCCGAATAGCCACAGTTCACAACGGTTCAGCTTTGTTTACTGGTGATGCTGGCGGTGGAGAAAGCGAAATCCGTAAATACATTATCGAAAACGATTGGTTAGACTGTATTATTGCTTTGCCCAAAAATATTTTTTACAACACGGGCATTCCAACTTATGTGTGGATTGTAAATAACCGAAAACCAGCACACCGAAAAGGCAAAGTACAATTAATTAACGCTCTTGAACTATATGTAAAGCTTCGCAAAAACTTGGGCGATAAAAACTGTGAAATGAAAGCCGAACACATCGACCAAATTACACAGCTTTACCTCGATTTTAAAGAATCGGATATTTCAAAAATTTACCCAAACAAATATTTTGGCTACAACAAAATTACGGTTGAACGCCCGCTTCGCTTATCGGCTAAGTTTACTAAAGAAGCAATTGAAACCTTGCGTTTCGATAAAAACATAGCGGAAGAAATGAAATGGGCGTACACCAAATTTGGCGAAGATGTTTATACCAAGCTGAAAGACCTTAAACCCGAAATTGAAAAACATCTTACCAAGTACGAAATTAAACTATCGGGAAGCGACAAAAAGAATTTGCTGAATCAGGAATTTTGGAAAGCACAATTAGATATTTTAAATGAAGCAACCAAATTGATGAATGCCATTGGCACTGAGCAATACGACGATTTCAATACTTTTTCAGAGCTGTTTGCCGATACTGTAAAAAACAAAAAGCTTAAACTCGACAATAAAGCACAAAAGGCTATACTGAATGCCATTACATGGAAAAACGAGGATGCCGAACCTGTAATTAAGAAAACCGATAAAGATGGTACAATCCTTTACGAACCCGACCCCGATTTGCGTGATACCGAAAATGTGCCGTTGGATGAAGATATTGAAACCTATTTTGAGCGTGAAGTATTGCAACATGTGCCCGATGCTTGGATTGACCACAGCAAAACTGTAAAAGGTTACGAAATATCGTTTACCCGATATTTTTACAGCTACATACCGCCACGCAGCATTGAGGAAATTACTGCCGAAATTCTGCAACTCGAAAAAGAAACTGATGGTATTTTAAACGAAATAATTACCCATTAATTTATTTTAATTAACAGAAAGTGTAAGTTATATTTTGAATTCTAAGAAATGGATATTATCTTTGCCGATAGAAAAATTAAGAAATGTGCAAATAATGACCGCTTGGCGCTCAGAGAATTTGGCAAAATTAGGTTCGAAATATTTAAAAAGAGAATGACTGCTCTTTATATGGCAGATAATCTGGAAGAATTGCGAAATCTTCCAGGCAACTGGCATGAATTAAAAAATGAAAGAAAGGGACAATGGGCTTGTGATTTGGATCAGCCTTATCGTTTAGTATTTGAACCTCAGGAAAAACCAATACCAACAGATATTTCAGGCAAATATATCTGGATTGAGATTAAGGCGGTCGAAATAATTGAAATTACAAACTATCATAAGGAAGGCTAAACTATGGCAACTACAAATCAATATTTTCCGCAAACTGTTTTTCATCCTGGTGTTACGTTAGAAGAGAAACTACAAGAAATGGGAATGGGTATTAAAGAATTTGCCTTGCGTACCGATAAACCCGAAAAGACAATTATTGCAATTCTGAAAGGTGTAAGCGCAATTACTCAGGAAATGTCAATAAAATTTGAAAATGTCACTCAAATTCCTTCAAATTTTTGGATGCGGCACCAACAACGTTACGATGAATTTAAAACAAGAGAGAAATTAAAAGCAGTTGTTACTGAAGCAGAAAATTGGGCAAAAGAGTTTCCGTATGCCGAAATGGCTAAACGTAATTGGGTTACACCTACTCGCAATGCCGAGGAAAAAACGGTTAACCTGTTAAGCTATTTTGGAGTTGCTTCGCATACGGCTTGGGAAAAGCTATACATGGAATCGGAACTTAAAGTTGCGGCTTACACTTCGTTAAAGCACACGCACGAGCCTCATGCTATTTCGGCATGGTTACGGCAGGGCGAATTGCAGGCAAAAAAAATTGAAGCACCT
>CAYQWD010000358.1:0-3601 GCA_964420955.1 uncultured Paludibacter sp.
TTTAATAGGTTGCATGTCGGCTGTAACCGGAAAAACATTTTTCGAAGGCGATGTGGAATTATCCGAAGCAGTGGATTTTTGCCGTTACTATCCCACTTCAATTGCAAAATTTGAACAACTGAATACTGTAAAAATTTCGCCAAAAGGAATAATTCTTGTCATTCCGCCATGGAATTTCCCGTTAGCTATTCCGGTTGGCGGAGTAGCAGCTGCGCTTGCCGGAGGAAATACCGTAATTCTGAAACCCGCAACTGTAGCACTGCCCATAGCTTGGGAATTTGCAAAGTGTTTTTGGGATGCAGGTGTACCAAAAGATGCGCTACAGGTTGTTTGCACTGATGGTCGTGAACCGCTGGGTTATCTTACCGCACACACTTCCATTAAACACATAATCCTTACAGGAGGAACTGACACTGCATTCCGTTTGCTGAAAAACAATCCAGCCTGTCCGCTTTCGGCAGAAACAGGCGGGAAAAATGCGATAATTGTTTCAGCCAAAGCCGACCGCGACCATGCTATTCAAAATATCATAACTTCAGCTTTCAGTAACGCTGGTCAAAAATGTTCAGCCTGTTCATTACTTATTCTCGAAAAAGAAGTTTACAACGATGAAAGTTTCCGATTGAAAATGATTGATGCCGTTACAAGTTTGCATACCGGAAGCGCATGGGATGGAGCAAATTATGTAGGACCAATGATTACAAACGAAAACGACAAACTTTTGTATGCCCTCGAACATCTGGAAGAAGGCGAATGGTGGCTGGTAAAACCTGAATTTGTGGATAAAAAGAGATTTATTCTGAAACCATGTGTAAAATGGGGCGTTAAACCTGGAAATTTTTCGTTTGTAAACGAACTTTTCGCTCCCATGCTTTCGGTAGTTTGTGCCGATAATTTTGAACATGCCATCGAACTTGCCAATGCAACAGAATTCGGACTGACTTCAGGACTGCAAACCCTCGACGAAAGCGAACAGAAGCTTTGGAAAAACACTATTGAAGCAGGAAATCTATATATAAATCGTGGAATCACGGGTGCAATTGTAAGCCGACAACCATTCGGTGGAATGAAACGGTCGGCTTTTGGCGGTGGTATAAAAGCAGGCGGACCTAATTATGTATCATGCTTTGTGAAAATTGAAAACACTGCAGAAACCGTTAAAACACTATCACAAAATATTGATGCAAAATATAAAGCGTATGCAGGAATTTTGAGAAATGAAGAAAAATCAATGTTTGAAAATGCCGTAACAAGTTATAAACGAAATTTCGAAAACGAATTTTCGATCGAAAGAGATATTCATAATCTGTATGGCGAACAAAATATTTTCAGGTATCTGCCTTTGAAAAATATGGTTTTAAGAGTTCAACAGGAAGATAAACTTGCAGAAATTTTAATGATAGTAACGGCTGCAGAAATTTCCGGAACACCGCTTTATTTCAGCATTGATGCTGAGAATGAACATCTGAATGCGTTGAAAATGCTGTTAGCCGAAAAGATAAAAGTACAGGATGAAAACTCATTTATTCAGGAAATGGATAAATACGAAAGAGTAAGAACCTGCTCCGACAAACTTTCGGAAAAAATTTACCAGAAAGCAGCCGAACTTGGTAAATACATTGCCACACAAACACCGCTTGCCGAAGGAAGGCTCGAATTATTGCATTATCTTAAGGAACAAAGTGTTACATTCGAGTATCACCGATACGGAAGCATTAATGAAGCGCCGGATATTTGATTTAAAAGAAACAAGCGGTTTTCAAACCGCTTGTTATTTTTTTTGAGTGATAGGTTCCGAAGCATCGGAATTCGAATAGGTTTTTTTGCATGAGCGAAGCATTTATATACAATGGAATCTGATTCGCTTTTTGTAATTTCATGCAGCTGGGAAACCGTTAGACCCTTATTAAATCTATTACTGCAATTCATTTAGAACCTTTCGAATTTTTTCGTAGGTTTTTATTGTATTCGGCACAAGCGGCAAACGGAGTTTATTTTCGATGAATCCCATCACGGCAAGCATACTTTTAACACCTGCAGGATTTCCTTCCACAAAAAGCAATTCAATTAACTCCGTAAAACTATGGTGAATTTTGAGAGCATTGATATAATCACCTTCGAGGGCTAAACGCACCATACGACTGAATTCACGCGGAAAAGCATTGCCAATTACTGAAATAACACCAACAGCACCTAAAGTAATCAGTGGAAAAGTAATGCCATCGTCGCCGGAAATTACCAAAAAATCAGCAGGTTTATTTTTGATAATATCATCAATCTGCGAAAATATTCCCGAAGCCTCTTTTATGGCACAAATGTTTGAAAACTCATTAGCCAAACGTAGTGTTGTGCCAGGAAGCATATTTACTCCAGTTCGACCCGGTACATTGTAAAGAATAACCGGCAGCGGCGAAGCTTTGGCGATAGCAGCATAGTGCTGATAAAGTCCTTCCTGAGAGGGTTTATTATAGTAGGGAGTTACCGAAAGTATGGCATCGAAACCACTGTAATCTTTCGTTTGAAGTTTTTCAATTATTGCACGCGTATTATTACCGCCCACACCAATAACAGTGGGAATTCGTGAAGCATTCACCTGAAGTACAAAACGTGCTATTTCATCTTTTTCACTTTCCGATAATGTTGGAGTTTCGGCAGTAGTGCCACACACTACCAAATAATCTGTGCCGTTTTTAATCTGATGCTCAACAACGCGAGCCAGAGCTTCAAAATCTATCGATTCATCCTCTTTGAAAGGCGTAACCAAAGCCACGCCCATACCTGTAAGTTTATTTGATATCATGTTTCTGAACAAATAATCGAATTTTGTGCAAAAATACGCTTTTTAGTCGGCAGTTTGTATTTTTTTCAGATAAAATATTATCTGTTCGTAAATATAAGTAGCATCGAGTTCAATCGGATTTTCGGCATCGTTATCATTAACACCCGAAATATCAACTACAAAATCATGATTCGGAAATGATTTTTTGATACCGGTTTTGCAATATACATTTGAATATAGCGAAACATATTGTAAAGGAATCACCTCATTCATTGTAAGGTCGAGCAATAAATCGAAATGCAATTCCGCAAGCTCGTTCAAGAAAGTTGAAAGTGGCTTTGCAAAAAAATCGGTATCTTTATGATGTAGAATTCTGAAATCGGGTAAAATCGCAGTTGTAATTTCCTTTTTATCAATAAAACCCCAAGCCATAACTTTTTTACCATCGTTAATCAATGATTTTATAATTCTTCTGATACGCGGGTTTTTTTCAGAATAATCGCTTTCGAAGAGTAAAAGAATAGTTTTAGCGTTCTCGTAATTTACAAAACGCTTTTCTCGGGGATTATTTTGGAGGAAGGATTTTGCCCTTCGGTTAAAAATAAAACTGTTAATTTTTTCGAACATTGATTTCAATTTACAGATATATAAAAAAATCAGAACAAACTCCCTGCGAAACCATCTTTTGGTTTTACAGAAGCAGCTACTACTGAATTTCCGATTATTTCAAGAAATTCGGACTCTGAAACTATGGTAACTCCCAACGTTTCTGCTTTTTTCAGTTTTTCAGGTCCCATATTTTCGCCTGCAAGAATAAAAGAA
>CAYQWD010000359.1:0-3595 GCA_964420955.1 uncultured Paludibacter sp.
ATTGAAGTGCACCGGATGCATACAGTCTATGACTTTCATACTAAGTATTTTGATAGTAAAAATGGGTTTGAAATAGTTTCAGATTTATTTAAAATTAAATTGTTTAACAGGATTCGGTATAAAATACCTTTTTGCAGCGATAAAATTTCTTGAATACTACTGATTTGATTTAAAGTGAAAAAAGCATAATTTCAGCTTATTACAGTTTCAGCATTGGTTTCGCGTCCGTACGAACGATATTCCATGGGAGTGTAGCCTGTTAGTTTTTTAAAAAGTGAGAAAAAATGTTCGGTCGAATTGTAGTCGAGCATATAGGCAATTTCCTTCACTGAGTGCGATGTGCCTACAAGCAATTGTTTGGCTTTTCTGAGTTTGAGTTCTTGAAAATACTTGGCTGGTGCATAACCGGTATAATCTTTAAAAACTTTTCGAAACCATGAGTAACTCAGATTAAGTTTATTGGCAAGTTCTTCAGGATCGATGTTTTTAAAAATATTTTCATTCATTATAATTTTTGCCTGTTCAATTTTTTGTGCAACATCGCTGGCTTCGAAAATTCTGTTTTGTGTTACTGAAAGTATAAGCCCGATAATATGCATAACAATGCCTGCGAGATGTTGTTGGGAGGCAGTTTTTTCGGCGCCGGCAATTTCTATGGCTTGTTTGTACAGATTTACAAGTTCTTCATTTAATCCTATATCAAGGATTTGATTTTCGCGGGTTAGAAACGCATTCTCAATGATTGATTCAATAATTGAACCTTCGAAACCAATGTAGTATTCATTCCATCCAGTTTCGTAATCGGGTTTGTAAGTGTGCCACTGTTCAGGAAAAATTATAAACAATTGTCCTTTGCAAATCTGCTTTTCGTTATGTTTATCGAGCGATATTGTACCTTTACCTTTTGTGATATACACTATTTGAAATTCACGCAGAACTCTTCCCTTTTGAGCGTTGAAGTAATAACCTACAGGATGTTCGCTTAATGGATATGGGCTGTTTGGTTGTATGCACTGGAAACCTACAGTATTTACCGATAGACCAAATTTTCGGTCTTTATCGTTTACAATAAGATATTTAAACTCGACTCCGGAATTATTGCAGTTCATTGCCTATGCGTAAATTAAAAACTTTATCACACAAAGCTAAACTATTTTTTTAAAAAATATACAATAATTTTTATGTTATTTGTATTTTTCAGATATTTTTGAAAAAAAAATACCGGCGATTCATTGATTTGAAGCACCGGTAAATAGTTTATCTTTACAAAGAATGATTGGATTACTTCTTTTTTATCACAATTTTATCGTATTGTTCTTCGGCGCGAATTTCGGTATAGCGGGGTGCATCTCTCATTTCAACAAGAGCACGCAAAACCGGTCCATCCCCCATTGGGTCATTTTCCTGCGTCGGACGATTGTAATAATACTGCAATGAAGGCATTATTCCTGTTCCAACACACACTGAAGTTACATCGCCTTGGGGAGTAATTTTTTTCATCATTCCTTTTAATCCCTGTTCGGCAACGTAAATGAAATCGGGGTGCAACCAGCCGTTTTTCACACCACGTGCAATCCCAAATGTAAACATGGCTGTTCCGGTAATTTCTTCGTATGAATCTACTTTATCGAGCACCTGATGCCAAAGTCCGTTCGCGCCCTGATATCTTGCAATACCTCTGGCTTGCATTTTGAAAATTTTTATCACTTTGTCGCGTAATGGATGATTTTTTGGCATGTAAGTCAGCAAATCTGTTATAGCCATGAAAACCCAGCCGTTGGCACGACTCCAGTGTGCAACGCCATGCTCTTTATTGTCCGTATGATAGCAATGATAATACAATTGCATCTCAGGACGCCAAAGGTATTTTGTATAATTCAGAACCTGTTTGGCGGCATCGGTAAAATATTTGTTATCGCCGGTAAATTTTCCCATACGCGCTAAAAACGCAATAGCCATGAAAGCATCGTCAGCCCAAATTGTATTTACATGTGGCCAGATTCGGGCAATAGTTCCATCTTTTAAACGGGGCTCGCCAAAGTTCAAATGTTCGGCGGTTTCATTTATATAAGCCAGAAAAGCGTCATTGGGATATTTTTTTTGAATTTCGATTAAACTTGCACCCATGGGTCCGTTATCGTCAAGGCGTTTGCCTCGGAAAATCATGTGCCAGCTCACGTTGCGAACACCCATCCAGCCTGATTTTTCCTTTGCCTGATTATAAAGCTGACGGAAATAATTTAAATTTTCAGGCTGAAAAACAAAATTCATATTTTTGAGCACAAAATCTTCGTACTCCTTTTTGCCAAGTTTCTCTGCAAGTTCCATCATGGCAATATTGGTTACGCCGTTGGTGTAGTGCCATTGGTTGTAAATAGATTCAACTACCATATCGGGCGTGAGAGCTACATCTTTTAATGAAGTGTACACTTCGCCCGTTTTTTTGTTTTTAAAAGTATAAGTAGTTGATTGCAAAATACGATCGGCAATTTTAAGGGCTGTTTGTTTTGCTTCAGGATTTTGCGCATTCAAACTAAAAACAGTAGCAGCCAATAGTGTAATAACGACAAGCAATAGGGGAACAATCTTTTTCATCTAAATTATTTATTTTAAACTGGGAATAAAGTTATTAAATTATACACTTTCAAAGATAAATATATTCATATATAAGTCAAAACAATTTGAATGAATGTACAAAAATCAGTATAAAAATACATGAAATGAAAGCGAATTATGCTTATTAATCATGAAATGAGAAGAGCGCAATTATGCTAAAAAACATTCCTTTGGCCAGTTGTAACTTCCTGGCTTAATTATAAAGTTGATAATTTCTTTTTCGAGCGATTTAAGCATAACCACACCGGGTGCTAATTCTGATTTCGGCTGAAAATTCTGTAATTTTAGCGACATAAAAATATCAAATGCTGTTGCTCCGCCGTCAACAAACACATCTGATACAGACAATTGGTTTAATAATTTTCCGGCAATTTCTGAAATTACATTTTTAACGGTTACCGGATTTAATACCTGACTTTTGTGCTGATAATCTACATAAACTATCAATTTTTTTTCTTTTTTATACAGATTGATCAATTGAGCGCAATAATTTTCAACTGCATTTCTGTCAATAATTTCAGCAAATAATGTGTGTGGAATAGCCGAAACAGGACAATTTCTTTCAGTCATCCATGTGCGAAAATCGTAGCCAGAAGGATGCGTACTTCCCGATATAAAAAGAAAATTACATTTGAACAATGGCTTTACTGAGTAATGTTCATTTTTTTTGAAACCGAATTTATTGATAAGCAATTGCTCGAAAAAAGCCGCACTTCCACAGGGCAACATTTCATCTGTGAGAGATAATGCAATTACTGCCAAATCTTCTACCGTAGAACAATTTGAAATTTGAATTTCGGGTAAATTTTCTTCTGAAGTTTTGATTGTCCGATTTTTTAAGAGTTCCTGTACAGAGGAAGTAAATGCCGGGAAATCTGGATCGGGAGCAAATCCGGTTTCGTGAAGCTGTTTTTCGGCAATGTAATAAATGCCATTTTTTATACACCGGCCGGCAGCAGGGTTTGCAGGCTGCAACAAC
>CAYQWD010000360.1:0-3583 GCA_964420955.1 uncultured Paludibacter sp.
TCGTTCAAGATGACAATCAGCTAGTTATATTTTTGTGAGGGGGTAGGTTGGCGGCTTCGCCGCCAACCTACCCCCTCACAAACAAATTCAATACAAAATACAGTCATTCAGAGCGAAGCGAAGAATCTAATGATTTTTAGCAGACTACTATGATATTTTATCACAAAATCAAAACATTCAGATTTACTTGTTATGAGTTGGGTCATCATAACACAGCTTCGATTTTTTTTTTAAATTTGCAAATAAAACTACCTGAAGTGAAATACCTGACAATTCTTTTTATACTGCTATTTACCGTAATAAATTCGGAAGCACAAAACTTGCAGAAAAACCGATTCAGAGTGGTGTGTTACAATGTTGAAAATTACTTCGATTGCATTGACGATTCGCTTACCAATGACAGCGAATATCTTCCTGGTGGGATACGTGGCTGGAACTATGAAAAATATAGAACAAAACAAGTAAATATTGCTAAAGTACTGGCTGCAATAGGCGAATGGGATGCACCAGCCATAGTAGGGTTATGCGAAATTGAGAGCAGAAAGGGCATGAATGACCTGATTTACAGTGCAGCTTTTAAAAATTTCGGCTACAAGTTTGTACATTATGAATCGCCCGATGCGCGGGGTGTGGATGTGACTTTACTTTACAGACCTGAAGTTTTTAAACCTGAACACCATAGACCTGTCAGAATTATCTTCCCGCAAGACCCAAACGCCAAAACCCGTGATATTTTATATGTAAAAGGAAAAGCAAACGATGAAACCGATTTACACTTTTTTGTTTGTCACTTCCCCTCACGTCTGGGCGGCGAACTTGAATCGGAAGACCGGCGCCTGTTTGTAGTTTCTGTACTGAAAGAAAAGACCGACAGTATTTTTGCAGCTGAAACTAAAGCCAACATAGTGATAATGGGCGATTTTAATGATTATCCCACAAACAAAAGTATGCTGGAAATTTTGAAAGCACTTCCGCCCAATGGAAATTATTCTGATAAGGAACTTTATAATTTGATGTTTCCGATTCATACAGCGGGTAAAGGCAGCCATAAACATGAAGGCGAATGGGGTGCGCTCGATCAAATTATTGTATCTGGGAATTTGCTCGATTTAACCAATAATTTTTACACCTTACCATCCGATGTACAGGTTTTTGATGCACCTTTCTTATTGGTTCCCGATGAAAAATTTCTGGGTAAAAAACCATTCCGAACCTACGAGGGCATGAGATATATCGGAGGATTTGCCGATCATTTGCCTGTTTTTGTGGATTTTTGGTATTGAGAAAAATTTATAAAAATTTTAAGATTTGAAGGATTTGAAGATTAAACCAGGAAATTGAGAAATTGAAACTTGAAAGCATGGAATCTTAATCCGCGATACGGAACTCACGGCACCCAACATGAAACATAATATTTAAAATGCTAAGAGCAAAAAATAATTCAATGGACGTACAACTTTTTATACCCTGCTATATCGACCAGTTTTACCCGCAAACTGCTTTTAACGTGATAAAAATTCTTGAAAAAGCAGGTTGTACGGTGCATTACAATCCGGAACAAACCTGCTGCGGACAACCCGCCTTTAACAGCGGCTACTGGAAAGAAACGGCTCAGCTTGCCGAAAAATTCCTTAATGATTTCAATGCTGAAATGCCTGTGGTTTCACCTTCAGGTTCGTGTACAGGTTTTGTTATCCATCACTATCAGAAGGTGTTAAAAGACAATGAATCCTTGCTCGAAAAACACGCGAAACTCCAACCTCAGCTTTTTGAACTGACAGATTTTCTTGTAAACAAACTGAATTTTACCGATTTTGGTGCAAATTTCCCGCACAAGGTTACTTTTCACGATTCATGCTCTGCACTGCGTGAATATGGCATTAAAGATGAACCCCGTAAATTATTAACAAATGTAAAAGGGCTGGAGTTGATTGAAATGAATGAAAGCGATACATGCTGCGGATTTGGTGGTACTTTTGCAGTTAAAAACAATGCCATTTCCACTTCAATGACCGAAATGAAAGTCCGATACGCGCTGGAAACCGGTGCAGAATTTATTTTAAGCACCGAAGCTTCCTGTCTGATGAACATCAACGGCTTTTGTTCAAAACAGAAACTTCCGGTAAAAGGAATGCATATTGCGGATATTCTGGCCTGTTTTTAAAAATTTTAACTATTTTCATCCCTGTCAGGTGCAAGCACCCTGCCTGGTTGTTTTTTCGCAACCAGACAGCGTTCGAAGAACCTGTCCGCATTAAAATTAATTATTGGTTGCAACTAATGCAAGGAGCGTTTCAAAATCATCGAAACGCTACTTTTTCTTATTTTTTATGTGAAATGATTATTTATAGATTTTCTGTCTGTTTACCTTCGCTTTACATCAGAAAATTAATGACTTTCAGCTGCAAATCTTTGCTCTCCCGCCTTGCAGCCTGTCGCAAACTCCATTTGCTCTTTGATCCTTGTTCTTTGCTCTTTGCTCTTTGCTCTTTGCTCTTTATTCTTTGTTCTTTGCTCTTTGCTCTTTATTCTTTGCTCTAAATATGCGTTACAAACAACGGAATATCCGAATACAACACCATTTTATAAGCTAATCCCGGATTGAAGAGGCGTGAAAGCAAACGGCGGCGGCGGGTATTAAATGCGAGCGCGCTGATATTTTTATCTTTCATATAACTTTCAATCATTTCCGGCGAATAAGTACTGCCAAGAATAGCATAATGTGTGTTCAAATTCGGGTAATGTCCGGCAAAATATGCTTTTATTCCGGCAAGCATCACTTCATCCCAGGCTACGTTTTTTTCCGATGCATGAATAAAATAAAGTTCAAGCTTTTCAGAATTAAAAAGTGATATTGTCCGGTCGATGGCAATCAGGTCTTTCTGATCGAAATTGGTGAGAAAGGCTACGCGGGTTATGTCAGCTGGCGAAAGGAGCGGCATTTGCAACGGTACAGCAAACACAGGCGAAACACAAGCTTCCATTACTTCGGCGGTAACACTTCCTATTACTTCGTTGTCAATTTTTTTACCACGTGTACCCATAACAACTAATAGCGGATTATTTTTCTTGCAGTAATCCAGAATCTGATCTTCGGGCACACCTTCTTTCAGTTCGAAACGGAATGGAATGTTGGGTAATTCACCATTGGAAATACGTTTTTTTATAACAGCAGTCATATTTTCCATTTCAGTGTTGGCATTGGCAATAATTTTCCGCAGCAATTCGCTATCGCTTATGCTGTAAGTGCTCACATCGTTGTTCATGGAAATGGTGAAAACCGGGCTGAAATAAACATTCAAAAAAACCACTTCGGCAGCCAGGATATCGGCAAAAAAGAAGCCGAAATCCACAGTTTTAGGAATAACATCTGAAAAATCGATGGGAATAAGCACATGATTCACCATATTTTCCTCGCGGGGTTCGTCCCACACACTTTCCATTTCTTCCACAATTTTCAGCGCTGCGGGCAGGTCGCACTGACGGATTCTGATTCTTACCCCAACAGCCATTCCGGGTTGCTCAAGATTGAGCGAGTGAATTACCGTCTCAATTCCTTTTTCGTCGAGTACGCTTTTTATCA
>CAYQWD010000361.1:0-3345 GCA_964420955.1 uncultured Paludibacter sp.
TGGCAGTGGCAGGTATAGGTTTTTATTTACTTAAAGGCACAAAAAAATAAAAACATATTTTAAAATTAATTAGTTTTTTTAATTCAAAAATCAAAAAAAAATGGCACAGTTAAAAATGAAAAAAATGCCGAAAAAGCCCAAAGCAAAGGCATCGGTAAAACAGATGGAAAACTACCTTAAAAAAGTAGCCGAGATCAAAAAGGAAAACAGCCGTAGAACAACGGTTAACAAAAAGGCTGATAATTTACGTAAAAAAATTTCCGGTCTTAAGTAGTATTAAAAGTTTAAAAATTAAAATCTTATGAAAAAGACAGGTAAAAAATTCAATTTCAAATCCGTAGCAACCCGCGTATTGGTTCCGGTTGCTACCGGAGCGGCTGCCACTATTGTAGCTACTATGGTAGAGGGCGAACAAGCCGATGGACAGGAACACAACAAGAACGCAGAACTTGTTGATTATGGTATGCTGGCAGTAGGCGCCATATTGCCCGAAGTGGTAAAAGGCGAAATTGTGGAAAATGCATCGAACGCGCTGCTCGCAGTCGGCGCTTATCGTATGGCTCAACGCTTGGACTTGCCCGGGAAAGTGGGTATCAACGGAATTACCAACCCCGTGCCCGGACAATTCAATATAGGTAATTTATGGAACCCATCGGAAAATATAAAAACCAAACCCAAAGAAGAAAATATCAAAGCTCAAAACGTTCAGTAAAAAAAAATATTAATAAAAAAAAATACATAAAATGGCAAATACATTAGATGTTCGCTTCCAACGGGAGCGATTTGAGAAAGGGTACAAGTTTTACAAATCGAAAGGCATAGTACCACAGCGCACTATTTTACGCGTTGAAGTGCCTTTTTTGGCTTCTACAGGAAGTTATATTTTCAATCTTAAAAAGGATCAATCATTGGCGCGCTCAACCGAAAATCTGCTAAAATCAACAGATTTGCTGGTTGCAACCCGCATTGGTATAGGGCAGATGGTGGAACTTACCGCCACGCCTGGATTGGCACCTATTTACTCTTATCCGGTAGTTGCGGGCACATCAAACCCTACAGGCTTAAGGGGCTTAACCAATACCAACGGTTATGCAATGTACAACGGCTCGCTCACAATGAAAACGGGACAGGTGGTTAACATCAACAAGTTTCCTACGCTTATGTTTCTCAAAGTTCCGAAAACACAGCCCGCATTACCTTTTACCGGAGCGGTTGCCACTATTGCGCCGGAGTTCAACCTCGATGAGTTAATGATGGAGCTGCCTGAAGAATTGGTATTTGCCGGCACCAGAAACCAACCTATCCAGCTCGATTTTCCGGCATGCACCATTGCAGCCGAAGCATCGTGCACGGCTTACGCTGTGTTGCTTATCGAAGGATGGTTGTTTGAAAACGGAGTTACCGAAGATTGCCACAGTCCCGAAAATCCGTACGACAAGGCATTTTAAAAATTGGGGTTAATTTTTAATTCTCAAAAATAAATCTGTCAGGGTAATTTTTTAAAACCCTGACAGATTTTAAAATTCCGAACCCCATAAACTTTATAAACAATTATACCATTATGCTTAAAATTCAAAACCTCGCTTGCATTCCTGTACGTATCACACCTGACGAAAACGTATATCCTATTAAAGATGTACGCCTGATAGATAAAAAAATAAATTCGCTGTATTTTTTTACTCCCTCGCAGCAAGATGAAATGCGCTCGCCCGATGGGGAACAACTGCTTGAACCTATTGGCGATATTGATAGTTTAAATTTATTCCTGAATATTTCCGATTTCAGAAACAGGGATATTGCCCGCGATTTCAATATAAAAAATATTACCGTTCAGACCCTCGAAAATAAATTTTACGGATGGGATATTAATTCAGTAATAAATACCGATAAATGTTTTCTTAATTCAAAATCGGATATAACCATTGCGGCATTGCTTATGGTATATGTGCTTTACCAGACCGAAAGCTTTGAGAAAACCACCGATGAAATTAACGGATCGGTGTCTGTACGCATTCCCGTGTCGGAAGGCGGCAAAGATTACCGCTTGTCCGACTATGTGAACCAGACGTTGAACGGAAAAAAAATTAAAAAAATTCACTGTACCAACATGAATTATGGCGGGTATTTAACCCTTGTAAGCACAGACCGCAAACGAAAAATCGAGAATATGCCCGTTTCGTTTTTTTACAATAATTTATACGAAAAACAAAGCGTTGAACCTAAAATTTTTGAATTTGACCCGATAAAAATCGATTTTGAAAATTCATTTTTGCGCGATCGCCGTTTTGGGCTTGTTTCTGATTATGAGCTAACATTTATATATTAAGTAGTAAATACTTGTAACTTGCAACTAAAAAAAAACATTATGAATAAATTATTTTCAGGAGCTTATACCGTTGAATTTCCCGTAACCGGCAAACGTACTTATTTGCCCAATATTCCTTATTTGCGTAACAAACGCATTAAACACATCGATGTATGTAGTCCATCGTGGATCTCGAAAACGCCCAATAATAATATATTATACAATCTTGACAATGCAAAAATTACAATTTCGGACATAAATACATGCAGCGAAATTATACAGTCGCTACCTTGCGTATTACTCGATCCGGTACAAGTTAGCGGAGCGCGTATGTTTATCAACAAAATAATAGATATGCAGCGTTCGTATATCGATACTTCTGAATACTACGAGGGCTATAGTTATATGCTAATATTTTATTATGACGAGCCCGATGTATGGGGCTTGGTAAACAGCAACGAACGCACAGCTATTTTACCGCTCGAGTGTACTCTGACAGGTAAAAAAACATATTTCGGCGAAAATGTAATTTTTAAAAACCGGAAAATCCAGAATTTAATACTCGAATTTCCGAGTATTACACACAGTGGTAAAGTTGGTATTGCATCAGCAGGAATGGTACAAAACAAATTCATTACCCTATCGTATAAAAACAAGGAATGGTTATACCGCTATCCTCTGTTCCTTTTGTATCAGCGCGCCATGAATTTTCCGCTGCGCATGCAAAATGTAAAAATAGATTTGCAAAGTTCATTTATCGAAACACTTGAAACAACTCCGGGCGATTTGAGAACCGTAATGTTTAACGTATTGGTAGATGACAATGTATCCCCTCGCCGGTAAAATACTATTTTCAAAACGTATGTAAGACTTTTGAACGTTTTTTAAATTGTAAATCGTAAATTGTAAATCGTAAAATATATATGATACAAAATGTAGAAAATACCATAAAATTTCTGAAAGACAATAAATTAGATTATTGGACAGTTCAGGTAAAAGAGGGCGACAACGGTTATATTTTTAAAGCCGACGATGAACTC
>CAYQWD010000361.1:3355-3578 GCA_964420955.1 uncultured Paludibacter sp.
ATTTGATGATAACGTTAAAAATTTTCGCAACATAATGGATTCTTATCCCGGCACTAAATTTTTTTTGAAAGCTAACGACAAAAAAAAGAACAAAGGAAACTTTTATGCCGAATTTAAAAACGTGGCAGAAAACCCCGCTATTAATGGCATTAATTCCAACATAACAGGGCGCGGCTTTACGCTCGACGAAGTGCAAACACGTATTGACGAGGCGCTGGAACGC
>CAYQWD010000362.1:0-1833 GCA_964420955.1 uncultured Paludibacter sp.
TGGTAAATCAAATTCGGACACCGACTGTGAAAAAAATCGGGTTTCTTTCATTTCAACCCGAACTCTGCTAAAAGCTTTTTGCGAACGAATTCGTATTGCAATAATTGATTTGGGATTTCCAACGTACATAGTATCAGAAGGAACAATGATTTGTGTATCAGTTGTGGCAACGGATAAAATACCTGAAGGAAAAATATTTCCTCCCAGATCATCTATTATTTCAAAACTGTACCTTAATGAAGTATTGCCAAACAAAAAATATGCTGATACAATGAAAATCAACGGAACTACTGTCAGAATAATCCATTTCAGTCCTTTAATCTGATTTATTTTCATACAAAATGTTTGCATTTTTTTGAAGCACAAAGATAATATTTGTTCAACTTTTTATTGACAAAAAAATCAAAACTATATTAGTCAGAGAATAATCTGAAGTTTTCAGGTAAAAAATTTAAACCTGATCGGTTCTGAAACCAATCAGGTTTTTAAAAAACTTCCATAAAAAACAATTTTTTTCTAAAAAAACTCAAAATGAATATTAATACAGAAAAATCATTCAACGAACAATGCGTCAGAAATGGTTTTTGCAACATCAGCCCCTTTCATGTTTTCAACCAATGCAAGCGCAAATTTCACGGCCACTCCTGCAGCTTTTGCAGTAAAAATATTTCCTGATTGTACTACTTTCTTTTCTGATATTTTAGCATCGAAGAGGTAGTTTTCGAATCCCGGATAACATATCGCCTCTTTGCCTTTCAGTAAATTCATTTTCCCGAAAATAGAGGGAGCAGCACAAATGGCAGCAAGTTTACCTCCTTCTTTTGCCTGTTTCTCAATCAGCATTTTTAACCCATCGTGCATTTCGAGGTTTGTAGTACCCGGAAGTCCGCCCGGAAGGAAGAGCATATCGTTTCCAGCAAAATCCACTTCGGCAAAAAGTTTATCAGCCAAAACTGTTACACCGTGTGCACCCGTAACGGCTTTTTCATCTTTAACCGAAACGGTAACAAGATCGATACCGGCACGGCGAAAAATATCAATCGGTGCGATAGCTTCAATTTCTTCAAAACCATCGGCAAGAAATAAAAATACTTTCATTGTTAATACTGTTTTATAGATTACTAAAAATATAATTTGCTAACAGCTTGGCAAGTAAAATAATTACCGCAATCTGAAATTATACGTTATCGTTCCCATTGCAGTTCCGTTTCCGGCAGTAAACTTTGTACTAAGTGCTGCTGCGATAGCTGCATCTCGTATTGTTACTTCAGATATTGTAGTTGGTGTTCCGACAGTTGCACTGATAACATTTCCGCTGGCATCAACTCTGATTTTAACTGTAATAACTCCTTCCTGATCGCGTTCATAGCTTGGAGAAACAAGTCTTCCGCTCAGCGAACGACCGCTTAGCGACCATGAATTACCGCCCGAAGTTCCTGAACCGGCAGGATTTCCCTGTGCTGTATTTCCGGATGTATTTCCACTTCCGGTTGTTCCACCGCTTCCAAACACACCACTCATCGAATTATTAGCCTTGTCAATCGCTTCCTGCTCCTTTCGTTTTTGCTCTGCAATGCGCCGTTCCTCCTCCCTGCGTTGTCGTTCAAGCGCTTCACGTTCTTGCCTTTCCTTTTTCTTTTGTTCTTCGAGCGCCACTGCCGAAGGATCTTTCTGCGTCATCAGATTATCCTTTAGAGTAACTTTTGGTGTTGTTACCGGAGTGGTTGGCTTTGGGGCAGGTGGTTCGGGTTGGGGTGTTGCTGCAGGTGTTTGTGTTACGCCTGCACCATCGTTCGTATTTCCGAAGCTTATCATAACACCCTCGTCTTCCGG
>CAYQWD010000362.1:1843-3553 GCA_964420955.1 uncultured Paludibacter sp.
AATACCTGGCATTACAATAAGAAACAGCAAAAGTATTAAAAGAACAGTTGCAAAAACCGAACCTGCCAGACCATATTTTTCAGAATTACTCACGCTATTATCTCTTATCTTTGGTTTGTGTTGCAATCACTAATTTCAACTTATGTTGATTGGCAATATCGAGTACTTTAACTACTTCTTTATAAGCGATATTCTGATCGGCATGCAAAGCAATAAAAGTTGTTGTATCCTGTGCCACAAGATTCAGAATATATGGCTCCAACAGTTCAGGGTCGATAGCTTGAGGGAGATTATTACCTTTTGCAACAAAAAAATTACCTTTATCATCGATGGTAACTTTTGCCATAACTTTTTTTGTCGATGATTTTGCGCCACTTTGTGGCAGATTCAGTTTTATATCATTTGGCGATGAAAGTGTTGAGGCCATGATAAAAAACAATAGCAAAAGGAATATTATGTCCGTCATGGACGACATCTGAAATCCTGCTTCAATTTTAGTACGTTTTTTTAATGCCATTTTAATTTCATTTTTTTAAAAATATATATTCAATGAAAATGCATCGAAGCATTAAGCAGGTTCGTTAAGCAAATCGAGAAATTCCATAGTACGGGCTTCGAGTTTACGAACTACAGAATCAACCCTTGTTACAAGATAATTATATGCAAAATAAGCAATAATTCCGACTATAAGTCCACCTACAGTTGTAACCATAGCTTGATACATACCTTCTGAAAGGTCGATTAAACGAACAGTACCTGTGTTATTAAGCGACATATTATAAAATGTGGTAACCATACCTGTAACTGTTCCGAGGAATCCAAGCATGGGTGCTCCACCCGAAATGGAAGCTAAAATTACCAATCCCTTCTCAAGTTTTGCAATTTCAAGACTGCCAACATTTTCGATGGCAACGAGCATATCGCTCATAGGACGTCCCAAACGGCTGATTCCTTTTTCTACCATTCGCGAAGTTGGAGTATCACTCTCGCGGCAAAGTTTTACAGCAGCATCAATTTTTCCATCATAAATATAATCCTTAATTCGATTCATAAAGGAATTATCCTCTTTCAACGCATTTTTCAATGTAAATAAACGCTCGATAAATAAATAAACTGCTCCGGTAAACATTATTACCAACACATACATAATGGGTCCTCCGAATTGAAACATCTCCCACAAATTCATTTTTTTTGCTGTTTCAACTACATCGGTGGTAGCAGCGAGTGCAGACGTATCCTGCAATAGAAGCATTAAGTTCATTTTTGTTACTTGTTTTATATTTATAAATTTTCTGACTTTTCAAAATTAATACCAAAAAAAGAAATTACAATTATTTTAACTGATTTTTATAACGTTTTATTGTTTCTTCAATACCTAAATAAAGTGCATCGCTAATAATTGCATGTCCAATGGAAACTTCATCAATCCATGGTATATTTTCATGCAGATATTTCAGATTTTCAAGACTCAGATCATGTCCTGCATTCAATCCCAAACCGGTTTTGCGGGCAAACTTGGCTGCTTCGAGAAATGGCATCAGCGCATCTTTTCTGTTATAGGGATACATAGTGGCATAAGGTTCGGTATAAAGTTCAACGCGGTCGGCGCCACTTTTTGCAGCATATTCTATGTGTTTCAGGTCAGTGCCTACAAAAATTGAAACTCTAATTCCCACACTTTGGAAATCAGCTACTACATCTTTTAAAAAA
>CAYQWD010000363.1:0-3539 GCA_964420955.1 uncultured Paludibacter sp.
TTGTCTGTCATTCCGAACATAGTGAGGAATCTAACAAGCTAAAAAAATTAATTCATACTATTTTTTATCGGTAATTAGTGATAATTTTTTCAAAACTGATTATACTGAAATTATATTTCTTATTTTTGCTCATAACAAGTAACAAAATCCAATTCACAACCAGTAACCTGAAAAAACACAAAAATAACACTATGTCCCGCTACATTAAAAAGAAAAGAGAAGAAATTGGCTTATCGCCTTATGCCATTGTTTTCAGGGGTCAAAAGAAAACTGAAGACACGCGCATCAGAGTAATGGATTTCAATCTTGAAAATGTTAACGAAATTAGTCCAATGACAATCGAAAGTCTTACGACATTTTTGAAAAGCAAAACTATAAGTTGGATAAACATTGATGGGTTGCACGAGATTGAGCAAATGCAGCAAATTGCATTTGCGTTAAAAATTCCTGATAATATTTTATCAGACATAATGAATCCTTCGTTAAGACCAAAAGTTCAAGAATTTGATGATGGACTTTTTATAACAATGAAAATTCTTCGATTTGATGAATCCACTTCACAGCTTTCGTCTGAAAACTTGAGCGTTATTTTATATAACAACACTCTGATTTCATTTTTAGAGCAAGAAACCAAAATTTTTGATCCTGTGCGTGAACGTATTCGAAAACATAAAACAAAAATAAGGTTGTCGGGTCCCGATTACTTGTGTTTTGCATTGCTCGATGTGGTAATCGATGATTACATTTATATAGCCGGACAATTAGGCGAAAACATTGAAACACTCGAAGAAACCCTGACAAATAATCCGAAAAAAACGATGGTTGACCAAATAAATAACTTCAAACACGAACTGAATTTCCTTCGCAGAACCATAAAACCAGCACGCGAGATGATATTGGCACTGGCAAAAACTGACTCTGATTTTATCAGAGATGAAAATCGTATTCATTATCGCGAATTGGTGGATAACATCAACGAGGCTTCGGATTTATCAGACAGTTATCGCGAAATTGTTTACGATCAGTTAAACATTTATCACACACTGATTAGCTCGCGCCTGAATGATATAATGCGAACCCTGACCATTTATTCAGTAATATTCATTCCGCTTACTTTTATTGTAGGTGTTTATGGTACTAATTTCGAATATATTCCTGAATTAAAATGGCCTTTCGGATATTTTGCAATGTGGGGATTTATGCTTTTACTAACACTTTTAATGTTATGGTTTTTCAGACGGAAAAAATGGTTGTAACTGCCCGAAACATTGGTTTTAATAAATTTTGAGTATAACTATAAAAATATAAAAGATGAGAACCAGACACAAATTGATTTTTGGAAACTGTATGAGTATGGAGGAAATCCCAGACAATACATGTCATTTGATGATAACTTCTCCTCCATATTTTAATGCTCCATTTGATTATGATGGTTTCTTCAAAAATTACGAGTCATTTCTTGGTATGCTCGAAAAGTTTGCATCAGAAACTTTTCGAGTCTTACAAGATGGTAGAATTGCAGTTCTTAATATTGATGATATGCTAGTAGATGGTATAAAATATCCAATAATTGCAGATTCAATTAAAATATTCCAAAAAGTTGGATTCCGATATAGAGACAAAATAACATGGAAAAAACCAGATGGCTATCTAAGGATTAGCAAAAGAAGTGGTGTAATACTTCAAAATCCTTATCCAATGTATTATTATCCAGACAATTTATTAGAAAGTATTATTATATTTCAGAAAGGGAAATTTGATTATCGCTCAATTCCAGAACAGGTTCGGGAACTTTCAAAAGTTGATAAAAAAGAGTTTCAAGATAATAAATGGTATATGACACTCTGGGAAATTACAAATGTTCTGCCAAGTTCAACTCTTGAAAAAGGCATAGCTGCATTTCCTGAAGAAATTCCATATAGATTAATAAAATTATTTTCATATAAAGGAGAAACAGTTTTAGATCCATTTTTAGGGAGCGGCACAACAATTAAAGTTGCTAAAAACCTTGGCAGAAATAGTATTGGTTTTGAAATTATTAGAGACCTTGAAAAAATTATAAGAAAAAAACTGGGTTTGACGATTTGGTTCATAGTGAAAATAGCGATATATTTGAAGTTTTTGAAAGAAAAGAAGGGAAATACCGATATATAATCATGAAACTATTGAGAAAATTACACTCAAAACTCAAAAATAGAAAAATGAACATTTATGCTGAAATTGAAGGTGTTGAGTATAAAATTATAATGCAAAATGAATTAAAAGAGATTAGTATCGCTGATTTTGATATTAATACAATGCCGTCTTGTTGCATTATAAAAAGTGACAAATATAATTTTGCAATCTCTAAATGGGTTTCGCCAAAACGCACACGCTCATATCCTTTTGAAAGAGTTTACAATACTTTATCAGTTTCAAAAAAATTTACCGTAATTCCTATAATAAAAGATGAAGGTTTAAAAGGTGATAGAGATTATATTCAATGGGACACTATTTCACTCATGAGTTTATTAGATGTTTATGTGATTTTTGGATATTATCATAAAGCAGAAAAACATTCTACACGAGAAAATAAAATAACAAATCAAGAATTTGACAATGAATATATTTTATCTAAAATTGTTGAAATTGGCAACTATCATAGTTCAGCGTTACATTGGAACCTTAAAGAAATTAAGGACTGTTTACCTTTTTTGATAGATAAAGTAAAACAAAACTATGCTAATATTAGTAATCAATTAAATGTTATATTTCATAGTTCAAGGGGTATTGATAAATTTAAAAATCAATTTGAAGTTGGATTTAATAATTTTATGGAAACTTCAAGAGATAAAGCTAAAGGTGCGCAAAACAGAGAACATATGACAATTCAACCGAAAGAAGCATTAACTACTGCTACAAAAGCAACAATTACAATTAAGAATTATTTAGGTGGTTTGTATTATCTTACAAGTGATGAAATAGACATAAAAGACAATAAATTGTACTTAATTGAAGGCAAACATTCAGCAAATTCAAAATTACCAAGTCTTGGCGACATAAAAGACGGCTTATTAAAAATGATTTTGTACTGTAATTTGACAAACACATATATTGGCGATATTTCTTACACCGTTATGCCAACTTTGAAATTAACTTCAAGTTCATTAACTGGAAAGCTCACTTCTAACGATTCAGAAGAAAATAAACAACTTTTCTTTAATAATAATATGCTCAACAATAGCCAAATTGAAATAGTGAATACATTAATAAATGAATCACAAACTAATAATTTTGAAATAATAATTCAAGGAGAATGATAAAAAGCCCTTTAAGATATCCAGGCGGTAAAAGTAGAGCTGTAAAATTGATTTCAAATCTTTTGCCGGAATTTGATGAGTTTAGAGAACCTTTTTTAGGTGGTGGTTCTGTATTTATTTATGCCAAACAACGATTTCCAAGTAAGAAGTTTTGGATTAACGATTTATATTTTGAGCTATATAAATTTTGGGAAATGACACAAAAAGATGTTGATTCATTGATTACTCAAATTTATGACT
>CAYQWD010000364.1:0-3533 GCA_964420955.1 uncultured Paludibacter sp.
TTGGTGAATCATGTTCTCTTATTAGGTTAATATTGTGATCCCAAACTTCTTGCCAGTTCAGATACGATGGATAAGGATTTCCTATCAGATTAAATCCGCGGTTTACATGCGCATTTCCTGACCACGAAAGTGAACGGATGATAATTTCGTCATGGTTCATATCCGTGCCACTGAATTCAACCGTTCCGGTACTTCCCATACGGGCTACATATCCTTTGCCAATTTCTAAAGAAGAAGAATTGTCGGTAATTTGAGTGTATGCGTGTGCAGGTTCATTCCAAGCCCACAATTTATTTATGCCCGATGCTGGATTGAATGTAGCGCTTGTTGCATCCGCAACGGGGGAAGAAACATACCAGAACCGGCCATTGGGCGCGCTGCCGTTATTGGAACCGGTGAGGTATTGCTGAACTTTGTAGTTTCCACCATTGCCAGTTACAATTCCATGCGGTAACAAGGTGGCTGTTCCCTGATTATCCGATTGCAGCACGATTGTTCCGTTGTTTGTTAAATTATAAACAGTCAGTTTTTCTGCGGGAGCAACATTTAACCTTGCACCGTACGCCACAGTTAAAAAGTTAAAGGTATTCAAATCGCCGATGCTGTTATCTGTTCCCACAAGAGTAACGCCTTCGGGACTTTGGTTTGTAATCAGTATGGCATTGGCAGTGTTGTCTTTTATCCGGCGTATAGTTTGTGCTGCCGCTCCGGCATATTCAATAGTGCCGTTTGTAGGATTTGTAGAAATAAACCCGCCATTGCCGGCTGTATTACCTTGGAGGTTAAGCGTGCGCTCGCCAACCGATAATTCACCATTCTGTAAATTCAAAGTATTTTCAACCAGCAAATTGCCGGTTAAAACCACACCCGCGCTGTTATCAACGGTTAAGTTATGTGCCCGTCCGTTAAACAAAGCAGCGGTGTTTAAATTTTGCTGCGTTGTACCATTCAAGATTAAAGTAGGAGCATTGGTAGTAGCGTTAAGCGTTCCCGATGTTCTGGAAAGAACATTTAAAAGTCGCAATGTTCCTGAAAGCACTACATTGTTCGGGTTATTTACGTTCAGATTAAACACTTTATCTTCATATAAACTTCCTGCATTTATTTGCTGTGCTGATGAGGTACGGGCAAATACCAAAGTAGAGTTTGTAGACGAAGCATCAATTTGAGCGCCATTGGTCAAGTTTAAATCGCCGTTTATAGTAAGTATTTTACCGTTGGTAACAACCCTGTAAACCGACTGTGCATTATTCAACGATCCGATAACTCTATTCTGATCAAGCATGGCATGATTCATTGGATAATGGTCGAAAGTAATATCGGCACCTGCTACAGGAATATATCCCGCTGTCCAGTTGTGTTCAGTTATCCAATTAGAGCTAATGTTTCCTTTCCAGAGATTTGGTCCGTCAAATTCCCAGGCTCCCATGGCGGGATATGTTGAGCGAATCATATTACCAAAGTCATTGGTAATACCGGTGCTGTTATCTGCAATCGGTTTTGTAATACTTAGTTTGTAATCCAGAGCATTTAAACCTCCGGCATTGGCAAAGTGGGGATTTGTGTTGATGCTGTATGCATCATGCCCAGTGATAATGGGAAGAGTATTTTTATCGGCTGCGCCATAATAACCCAAAACGCCGCCATTGCCCGAAACAAAATAATTGTTGTTGGTTAAAGTAAGCGTACCGGGAGCGCTGTAATTAAAAAAAGCTGCATAATGTTTGCCGGTCGCGCCGCTGTTCGAACGGGCATTACTGAAGATATTATTTCTGAAATTACGGGTATTGCTGTTAGCATTGCTCCACAATGCTGCACTGTTATTTGTTCCGAAAACAGGTATTCCACCAATATATAAAGTGTTAAAATACAAATTGCATATTTGCGAAGCATCTCCTGCATCAAAGAACGCATAATACGTATTACCTTTATTGTCGCCAATATTCACAATATTATTTGAATAGGTAGTTGCTCCTGAGTTTGCCCTGATTCCTGTAATAAAAGCTCCGTGTGAATTGTCTGCCGATAAAGAATATATAAAATTACGAGAACAAACATTTGCTGTTGAAGCATTTCCTGAAAAATAAATACCGCGGATATGCCCAAAAAAATTCGTAAAACCATTGTTCAGACCGCGTATTGTATTTAATGTAACAGTATTAATTGTACTTGCTGCAACACCTGATAATACAATTCCCCCAACGGAAGCCATGTGAGTAGCATTCGCATTTGCATTCGCTATGCTGAGATTAAATATATTATTGAATGCAATGGAGTTTGTCCCTGCAGTTGAAGTTATTCCATTAATCAGACCTTGAGTGCCGGTATTTCCATTTGTTGTACCGTTAGTAATGTTTGCAATAGTATTATTAATGATAGTACAAGTTCCTGTACTGGCATTGAAAACACCATACATTCGCTGTGCATTTCCTGTAGCCGCAGATAAGTTCCGAATGCTTGAAGCCGTTGTTGTACTTCCAAAAAGGTTATTGTTTATGTTAAGTGTGCCAAAACCGGAATATGTACCATAAAAATTAACTGAGTTAGAATTGTTGGAATTATTAATTGTTATTGAACCAACAGTATTATTCGCAAAATTTAAAGTTCCGGTTCCCCATGATAACAAAGAATAAGCATATACTTCGGCATTCGAACCAAAATTAATCTGTATGGCATCATTCCCTGTTGAAGCACCTATTGAATTACCTGTTGCAGTTCCCACATTGGCAAAACCTCTTTCAATCATAACTCCTACCCAAAACGATGCAGTTGAACCGGTGCAAGTCCAATTCATATTCGTGATTGTGTTTCCATGAATATTGCTTGCTTGAGTTGTCCCAATGTTTAAATAAATACCATAAAACGAATTACTAAACGTAGAAGATACTATCATTCGTCCTGCACATTGGGGAGCATTTCCACCAATATAATTATTTGTAACGGTAATATTATTGCCGGATGTATTTAAAAAATTAAATGCCACATAAGTTGAATTTGAAGAAGGTTCAAACGTTTGTGTTTCGTAAAAACTGTTCCCTGTTACGGTACAATCAGTTGTGTTGTCTCTTAAAAAGACATTCCATGAATTTGCGTTTTTGTGGAATAAATCATAGAAATTATTATTGCTAATTATTAGATTTCTATTGGACACAGCAGCAGAACTTCCTGCTGAATAGACACCAAGTATATGTCTGTTAGCATCCGATAAACCTGTGATATTATTGTTATCTATCGTATTATTTATATTACCAGTCGTAGTTCCAGTTCCAAAGGTAATAATCCCTTGCGTTCCGGCAGTTATGGAAGTCCCTTTAAGTGTACAATATTTGATAACATTATTTGATGCATCATTATAAAATCTTATGGTGGAAGTTGTGGTGGTAGTTTGATTGTTTGCGACAGTCAAATCCTTTGCATTTCCCACTCCATTTACGCGCCCATCAAAGGTTACATTATCCGCTCCATTAAAATCTATAAGAGGCGCAGCCAGATTACCTGAAATAGTTAAGCCGGAAGTTGTTGGGTAAATATTA
>CAYQWD010000365.1:0-3524 GCA_964420955.1 uncultured Paludibacter sp.
CACTTAGATGGAATAATGCCTGCCCGACGTGGTGAACCGCAAATTCAAGTAACTTTCGATATTGATGCAAACGGTATTCTTCACGTATCGGCCAAAGATAAAGCCACCGGAAAACAGCAAAGCATTCGTATCGAAGCTTCTTCAGGTTTAAGCGATGCAGAAATCAAACGTATGAAAGACGAAGCTGCAGCCAATGCTGAAGCCGATGCCAAAGAAAAAGAACGCATCGACAAATTAAATCATGCTGATTCAATGATTTTCCAAACAGAAAAACAGCTTGCTGACATTGGCGATAAAATCCCTTCGGACAAGAAAGCTCCGATTGAAGCTGCTTTAGCAAAACTGAAAGAAGCACATAAAACTCAGGATTTGGCTGGAATTGATGCTGCTACAAACGAGTTGAACACAGCATTCCATGCAGCAAGTCAGGATATGTACAATGCACAAAATGCACAAGGTGGCGCTCAACAACCCGGACCGGACTTCGGTCAACAACAGGGCGGACAGCAAAATAACAACTCACAGGACAATGTAACTGATGTCGATTTTGAAGAAGTGAAGTAACAACCCTCACAAAGCAAATATCAAATATATGTAAAAAGGTGTAATCCAAATGATTACACCTTTTTTATTTATCAATATTTCTTGATAATTATGCTTGTATCTTGTTATTTTATTGTATATTTGTACCATATTTGTATCGGGCGTTATTTGATTAGAATGTGGTTCTTATAAAATCATATCAAACTTGATTGATACATAAAAAGTATATTTTATGGGATATAGTCAGTTGAAAATTCCGAAAATCTGTGAGCATTGCGGTAAGCCCTTTGAAGCAAAAACCGTAACAACTCGTTTTTGTAGCGATACTTGCAATAATGCCTCTTTACGCTTGCGCAAAAAGCAGGCATTGGAAGAAGAGCGTAAAAAACAAGTTTTGCAAGAAAGCAAAGACACTATTGCTGAGATTCAGACACGCCCCTACATTTCTATTGCGGAGGCAGTCATTTTGTTTGGTATTTCAAAAAATACGATTCATAGATTGATACGAGCGGGCAAAATTCCCGCTGTCAATTTAGGCGAACGCCTTACTCGCATAAGTCGAAGCCATATCGAAGCAATGTTTACCGTTGTTGTATTACCCGAACAAAAGCCACAGGAACAGCAAGCCGTGAAACTTCAATACGAACCAAGCGAATGTTACACAATCGGTGAAGTTTCTGAAAAATATGGAATATCCCTTTCTACCGTTAGTAATATCATACGCCGTAACAGCATACCAAAACGTGAAGTTGGAAAATTCGTGTATGTACCGAAAGAAATGATTGATAAATTTTTAGCAAGAAAATAATATGAAACGAGCATTTAAAAAGATTTACACCCAAGTGAATGATTATTTTGCGAGTTCCATACAACCTTAATGTAAAAAATAAATAATCGTATGAAAGGATTGGCAAAAACTAAGTCTACCGTCCGTTTACGCAAGCTCGAAGACCGCAAAGAATGGTACTTGTATATTGAAAGTTATCCTGTTTTTGTTTCTGGCAAAAAGCAACCTCAACGAGTACGGGAATATCTTAACCGCACTGTTTCAACTGTGGAATGGGATAAAAAACGTACTGCCCGAACAGAGGCGGATGGCTCAAAGACCTATAAACCTAAACGGGATGATAATGGTTTGATACTTTGCCGCAGCGAAAAAGACCGCGAAACAATTCTTTATGCCGATGGCGTTCGCAAACTACGTCAACGGGAATATGACAACGCTGATTTATACAGTGAAACCGAAACGGCACAAGCTGAACAAAAAGAGCGTTCCCAACAAAACTTCATTAAATATTTTGACACAGCTTCACAAAAACGGCACACCCGAAGTTCCGAATCAATCCGCATAAACTGGAAACGCACGCTTGAATTGTTGAAATTGTTTGCAGGCGAACATTTGCCATTTTCAAAGATAGACAACCATTTTGCAGAAGATTTCAGAATGTTTCTGATGACAGCCCCTTGCGGTGGCAATAGGAGTGGAACCATTTCCCATAATACCGCTGCTACCTATTTTTCAATTTTCAAAGCAGGATTGAAACAGGCTTTTGTTGATGGATATTTAACGGTTGACATATCTGCAAGAATCAAAGGCATACAAGAGCAGGAAACCCGCCGCGAATTTCTTACAGTTGAGGAATTGAATACCCTTGTCGCCACCCCTTGCGAACAGGATGCAGTAAAACGAGCTGCCCTGTTCTCTGCACTCACAGGGTTGCGGCATTGCGATATTCAAAAAATGTGTTGGAAAGAAGTACAGATCGACGGCGACCAAGCCCGACTCAATTTCACACAGCAAAAAACGAAAGGTGTTGAATATATGCCTATTTCACAGCAGGCATTGGAACTTTGCGGCGAGCCACGCAAACCGGAGCAACTTGTTTTTGAGGATTTGCCCGACCCTTCGTGGATTTCCCGACCCCTCAAAAAATGGCTTGATACCGCAGGAATAACAAAGAAAATTACATTTCATTGTTTCCGGCACACATTTGCAACACTGCAATTAAGCAATGGCACAGACATTTACACCGTAAGTAAAATGTTAGGGCATACCAATGTAAAAACCACTCAAATCTATGCAAAAGTGGTGGATGAGAAAAAAGAAAAAGCAGCAAATTCTATAAAATTGAATATCAGCAAACAGGAATTGAAAAAATAACAATAAGCCTACTATCTCTCATAGTCAAGCTAAAAATGTAACATATTAATAATCATTTTGTTGCTTTGTGTTTTATATTCGTTTGAATACTATGTCGTTATCATGAGTTATTTAATCGAAATGGACAGGAAGCAAAAAATATTGACAAACATTTTTAAGAAACAATAAAAAGTTGTAACTTTGCGGTTGAATTTTGGTGATGCAATTTCCTTTCGGGAATAGCATTGAAAAGGGAATCAGGTGTAAATCCTGAACAGACCCGCTGCTGTAAGCTCTTTATAACGTATTGAACAACACTTTTGCCACTGTCAAACAGAGACGGGAAGGCGTTCAAATACGAGAGTAAGTCAGAAGACCTGCCAAGATAAATAGTTTAAGGCTTTCGGGGAATGAAGCCGGCGACGAACCGAATGGCAGCATTTTCTGCACGAAGTTTATCACCGTTTTTTATTGTTTGAAAGCTGTTTAATAACCATTAAACGGCTTTTTATGTTTCTGTACAGGGCATTTTACACAACTATTCTATTTTTGTTTTCCGTCTTTTGTTTCGCTCAGAGCAAATTAGACAGTACGCTAATACTGAAAGAGGTATTGGTGGTTGGTACCCATTACCGAGAAGTTATCCCCTCTCAAAAACTCTCCGGCGAAACATTGAAAAGCCTCAATAGCTTTTCAGTGGCGGATGCCATTCGTTACTTCTCGGGCGTACAAATCAAGGATTACGGCGGTATCGGTGGACTCAAAACCGTCGATATTAGAAGTATGGGTACCAACCACATGGGTATCTTCTATGATGGTATTCAGTTGGGCAACGCTCAAA
>CAYQWD010000366.1:0-3521 GCA_964420955.1 uncultured Paludibacter sp.
ACCACGATGAATGGCTGCAATTTTTCGCACTCCTGCATTATAAACCCGTTCAATGGCGCCAATCCACAAATCAAGATCTGGATTAACCGGATTTTTGATAAAAACTGGCACCGTAGTACCTTCAAGTGCATCGGCAATTTCCTGTACCGCAAACGGATTTGCAGATGTTCGGGCGCCAATCCAGAGTATATCTACATCGTTGGCAAGCGCTTCGCGCACATGTTTTGCTGTAGCAACCTCTACGGCAGTGTACATGCCAAGTTCGTTTTTTACCCGTTTAAGCCAGGGTAAACCCTTTATACCGATTCCTTCGAAACCACCGGGTTTGGTACGTGGTTTCCAAATTCCGGCGCGGTATATTTTTATACCTATGGCAGCCAGTCCTTTGGCTGTTTCCATAACCTGCTCTTCCGATTCGGCGCTGCAGGGTCCTGCAATTACCAATGGTCGTTTTGCCTCAATTCCGGGCAATAATATCGATTCGAATTCCATATATTTTTTTATTTACAATTTACAAATTTAAAATTTACCCGATAACTATCAGATTCTTACGGTTTGAAAAGTTTGATGTTTGAAAGGTTTGAAAGTAGTGATAAGACATGCCTTCACTTTTTAACGTTAGAAGGGTTTCCTTTTTCCCATGTTTCATCGTTTACTTTATTACCCGCTTACTTGCTCCCCTGTATTATTCTCCTTTAGAAGTAATTCTTTCTAAAGCTTCCGAGAGCATTTTTTCATTCGCACAAAGGGATATGCGAATATATCTGTTTCCATTATTTCCAAAAATAAATCCGGGTGTGATAAAAACATTGGCACCATAAAGAATTTTGTCGGCAAGTTCGCCACTGTCAGCATAATTTTCAGGAATTTTACCCCAAAGAAACATACCAACCTGGGCGGTGTCAAAAGTACATCCAAGCGTTTGCATTATTTTCTCAGCCAGTGCTCGTCTTTTCTCGTACAATTCAATATTTATTTGTCGATGCCATTCATCGCTGTTTTGCAAAGCTTTAGCTGCTGCAAGTTGCATGGGTTTAAATTGTCCGCTATCAATATTGCTTTTCACCCTCAAAATCCACTCCATGAAAACAGGATTTGTTGCCAGCATTCCCATGCGCCATCCGGGCATATTGTGCGATTTACTCATCGAATTTAACTCAATGCAAATTTCTTTCGCTCCCGGAATTTGCATAATGCTTAAATATTTTCTGTTCAGAATAAAACTATATGGATTGTCGTTAACAATTACAATATTATGTTTCCGTCCGAATGCAACAAGTTTTTCAAATAATTCAACCTTAGCGCTTGCGCCTGTAGGCATATTCGGATAATTTACCCACATTAGTTTAACATTGCTGAGGTCGATTTGTTCTATTTGATCAAAATCGGGCTGCCATGCATTGTTCTCTTCTAAATCGTAAGAAATTACATTTGCCTGTACAAGATTGCTAACCGAAGTATAAGTTGGATATCCCGGATCAGGTACTAAAACACTATCGCCAGGGTTGAGAAATGCCATTGAAATGTGTAGAATTCCTTCTTTTGAACCGATAAGCGGAAGAATTTCGTTGGCAGGATTTAATTCGACGCCAAACCAACGATTGTACCAATCAGAATAAGCTTTTCTCAATTCAGGTATGCCCGTGTAAGGTTGATAACCATGCATTCCTGCATCATGAGCTGCCAAGCATAATGTTTCAATTGTTTCTTTGGATGGTGGCAAATCAGGACTGCCAATGCCCAAACTTATTATATTTTTTCCTTTTGCATTCAGTTCTGCAATTTCCCTGAGTTTTTTTGAGAAATAATATTCGCTGACAGATTTTAACCTGTCGGCAGGAACTATTTTGTGTGAATATGTAGAATCCATGTTTTTGTTATTTTCAGATTGTAAAAGATGTTCTTTTTAAACAAAAAAAATTGTAAAAGGATTAATTGAAAATTTTATGTCCCCACTCAAAGATATGGATTCACTTTTCATCTGATGTGTTACCTTCTGGATATTCGCCAAGCGTTCTCAATTCGCTGATTAATGGACGAATGGCAGACAGTGAATGCCGATATCGCTCATAATCGGTAAAATGAAAATCAACATAAAACTGATATTCCCATTCGCGTCCGATAATGGGAAGCGACTGAATTTTTGTAAGATTAATACCGTAAAAAGAAAATACCGATAATACTTTCGACAAACTTCCTTCGGAGTGTGGTAAAGTAAAAACGATGGAAGCTTTGTTGATTACTTCGTTTTTTTGAATTTCATCTACCATCCAGTTATTGCCAAAAATAAGAAAACGTGTAAAATTGCGTTTGTTGGTTTCAATAGATTTAGCAATAGCTTGAAGTCCATATATTTCGGCAGCCTTGGTGCTGCAAATAGCAGCTGTTTTTTCCATTTTATTTACTGAAATATCACGTGCTGCAAGTGCTGTATCTTCGTGTTCAACTATTTTCAATCCGGGCAAGGTGTTTAAAAAATTACCGCATTGCATCAATGCGATGGGGTGCGATTGTACTTCCCTGATGTCATGAATGGATGTGCCGGGCAAAGCTGCCAGACAATGTGAAATCCGTAATTTATATTCGCCGGCTATGGGATATTTATTTTCTTTGAGCAGTTCGTAATTTGGTAGCAAACTGCCTGCAATGGTGTTTTCTATTGCCATAATTCCTAAAACATTCGGATTTTTATCAATCGTTTTGAAGATATCCCGAAATGTATTGCAGGGTATTATTTCCAATTCTTCACCTTTGAAAAACTTTTCGGCTGCAATGCCATGATAAGCTCCGTTGCCACCCTGAATAGCTATTTGTTTCATGTGTTTAAAAATTTATATCACCGTCTCCTAATTTGAACTGGAAGATAATGTTGCTACAATCTTTTTTTATTAATAAATTCGTGTGCCCTAAAAATAAAAATACATTACAAAAAAATCCTGCTCCGTTTTTTTGAGCAGGATTTCTGTAATTATGTTTGATCCAATTTGTTTCAGTAATATACATAAATTTATCCTGCTGTTACTTGCAAAAGTAAAAGTAAAAATAAAAGTATGTAAAAAATCGTGTCATATTAATTATGTTTTGTGCTGCAAAAGTAGTAATTATTTACAAACTATCAAATATTAAATAAAAAAATCTTCGGATTTGTTGTCCGAAGATTTTCCTGTTTAATTGAGTATCATTTCAACGTACTGATTTTTCGCAATCTTTTGCACCTTGTAAGCTGTTGCAAATTGCAGTATTCTCTTAATTGATTTTTCTGAAGGTTGCATTTCAACATCAGTAAGATTTTTTTGTGCAGTAATTTGTAAATCAGTTTTTTTTAAAGTGGTAGTAGTTTTTTGCATAGGCAAATATTAGTTTATTTTTTAATCTGATATTTAAACGAAAGATTTAAAAAAAAATTATATCAATGCAATACATTTTTCAAAAATATTTCAACAAAAAAAGATAAGTAGGTGCTCTTAATTAGTTTATATCATTTTTTAAAAAACCTTTACACCGGAAGTGTGCTCTGTACA
>CAYQWD010000367.1:0-3519 GCA_964420955.1 uncultured Paludibacter sp.
TTTGACCTCTTGAAATCATTAACACTTTTTTAACAACCATTTTGACCTATACGCCTAAAATTACAATATTTGTTCCCTCGCTACGCTTCGGGATGACAATCGTAATTGTTGGCATAAAGACCGTCGCCAAACGATTACTCAATGCGAATCTATGGACAGCGACGGGTTCGCAGTTATCTGTTCAAAGCCACTCGCGCCGTCGCAACAAACATTTTCAATTTACTAAAACACGTTTGCGACGGATTATTCTAAAACTAAGACCTTTGTCATCCCGAAGCGTAGCGAGGGATAAAAAAATAGCATTTCCTCATCCCCAAGCGAAGTAATCAAAATATAATTTAAATTCTTATAGTTTTTGTTCAACTCTGTTTCAGTAAAATTGTTTCACTTTTACACGATTAACGATTAAACTTAAAAATTTCTGAGTTATTTACAAAGAAATGCTGTGACAATTCCGAAGGAATCACTTCTTAAGTTTCATGGACAATTTACGCATCATAAAAGCCATTTCAGTCTATCCTGATTTGTATGATTTTATTTACCGTATCATTCCTTAAGGAATCCTGCGGGAGTTGTTCCGTATCTGTTCTTTGTTTTTTAAATTCTTCTACTTTTGCTTTAAAGTAGAAATTTGCTACAATCATGAGTGCAATTACAAGTGCAAGTGCGCCGAGAAGTAATTTATTGCTGGTTTTCATTTTTTATCAATTTAATTGTTTTTATGCTAAATGAGTGTTTCAAGTTATTTTACAGTATTACTCCATAGGAGTTTTCTGTGCTTAATCCCCAAATTTATTTGGGGGATGATTGAAGGAAGCAAGACTGAACTCCGTAGGAGTTTCCTCCTGTTATAGAAAAGCTGATAAAAGAAAACTCCTACAGAGTTTCTTTTCCTTACATTTTCTTTTTTCCCCGATTGAAATCGGTGGTTGTGTACAGGACACACATCCTGTTTGTTAGTTTTTTGGAAGTAATATTAACTAATATAGAACACATACTTATAATTTAAAAATGTAGTACAGTATGTCGTATACCTGTTCAGAAAAGTTACTCAGAATTATTTTTCCGGCAGCGTTTTTTTCAGCTGATACAATTATGGAAACAAACTGTGGGTGTGTTAAGCCGTAATTCCAGAAATATGCGAGAGTCAGAACCATGCATATAGATATAGCTTTCAGTTTACGGCTTTTTTTCATTTTTCCTGCAATTTTATGAATGAATTGTAGCGTTCGGTTATATCATCGAAACTCATACCCAGCAGTTGAATAGTTTTAAAAAACTGCGGTAATTCCTGTTCGAGGAAATGTTTTTTTCGCAAATCTTTAATCTTTACGATTGCATCGTCCGAAACAAAATAACCCACCCCGCGTTTGTTGAAAATAATTTCATTGTTTTGTAAAAATTCGTATGTACGCACCACTGTGTTCGGATTTACCTGCAGTTCTACGCCCAATTCCCTCACCGATGGAATTCGCTCGCCTTCGTTCCATCGCCCGAGCAAAATCTGCTCGCTTATATAATCGCCAATCTGAAGGTAAATGGCTTGTGTTTCTTTAAATTCCATAATCTAAACCTGTTTTTCGGTTAAACGGAAGTAACTTACAATCCATAAAAATGGCACAAGAGCAAACCCTAAAATTTTTACTATTATCTCCACCGAAGGGAAAAATTCTTTGAATTCGTGCGGACCGATGTTTATGTTCAATGTATGTTGGCTCAGTTCATTAGTGCCAAACAAAACCTTCAGCATTAATACTTCAATCAGAAATAATACAAAAACTGTAATAAATATTGTTAGTATTGTTTTCATGGCTGCACTGCGCCTGAAATACAATGAACCTGTAATGGCAACTGCTTGTACAAGTGTAAAAGCATACAAGAAATACCAGAATTTTTTAAATTCCAGTTGATTGTAAAAATTATCATTAAAAACACTGAAGGTTACCTCCCTGTTGTGCCCGAATATCAGATTTTCAAGGTTGATTCCCAGAAAAGTTCCTATAACATACGTTGCCAAAAAAGCAAGGAAAAAGTAAACTGTGTTGATGATGATAGCCGAAACTAATTTTTCGGTATGGGTTGCCGGTATCAGTAAATAATGCATGCCACCGGGAGTATGAATGAAAATCCTGAAAACATAGGCAGCTGTAAAAAATCCTGCTATAAACATATAACTAAGTACAGAACCGGAATCGCGCATCAGCATGAATACTACAATGGTAATTCCCCAGAATGTAAGTTCGCGCTGTTTGTTTTCGGTGAAAAATCGTTTTATCAGCAACATGAATCGATGGATATCAAAAGTTGTCTTCATAATTTTTTACGCATTAAATAGTTTTACAATCTGATTTTTATTGGCAAGAACAGCATTGAACAAAAGTTCGATGTCGGGATTGCTGTCTTCGCCGGCTTTATTTTCGCATACCTGATACAATCCTCGCAGCGTATCTTCACTATACAGTGCATTTGAGTTTTTTTCGTTCCGGTCGGCTACGCAGAAGTAAAGTTTACGAGTAATTTCCTCAAGCGAATAATTGAAAACGATTTCGTGCCTGTCCATTATCGAAATGTAATCAATCAGGCTGTCAAGGTCATGTATCTGATGAGTTGAAATAATCAGACAGCGGCTTTCGTCAATTGCCGAAGCTACCATGCGGCGGAATTGTCCTTTCGAAGGAATATCAAGTCCGTTGGTTGGTTCGTCCATTAGCAGTAGTTTTGTGTTTGTAGCCAGTCCGAATGCCACGAATACCTTTTTTTTCTGTCCGAAGGAGAGTTTGTTTAACATCTGACTTTTATCTGTCAAATCGAACTCGTTTAAGTTATTGTTGAACTGTTCGCTGTTGAAGTTCGGATAAAAGGGAGCATAAACTTTTTCGAAATTGCCGATACTCATGGTGAGCATGGGCAGTTCTTCGGGCAGAAAATAAATTTCGCTTAACATTTCGGGGTAGCGTTTCGCAGGATTGAATCCCAGCGTGTCAATCTCACCCTGTTTCGAAAAAACAAGGCCGGAAATCAGCTTGAGCAAGGTGCTTTTTCCTTCTCCGTTTTTTCCCAGCAATCCATGTATTCTTCCTGCCGGAAATTCGATGCTTACATCGGTAAGCAGTTTCGATTTTTTAGTGTAACTGAAAGTTACATTATGAATCTTTACCATATTTGATTAATTTGTTTAGTGTAATAGTGAAATAGTACACCGCAAAAGTAAGTCAAATATTTTTTTTGTCAAGTGTTTTGAGGTTAAATAATGTTAATCACTCGAAATGAAATTACCAAACTATTCCGCTCAACGATAAAATTGGCATTTCCGGACTTGAAAAATTTTTGAAGTGATTTGAAAGAAAACATGATTTTTCTTAGCACTTGACAAAAAAATAGAACGCAGATTCCGATAGCTATCGTAAGACTTATGTAAAATTTACCCGACAGACCGCAAATAGCGGTCGTTCGGTATCCGAGAGCAAACGGATTAAATCTTGCAAGCAAGATTGGATTAAGATAAGTAACTGAAATCAT
>CAYQWD010000368.1:0-3517 GCA_964420955.1 uncultured Paludibacter sp.
CTGCCATTAGGCGAAGTTATTCAAAACACAGGGAAAGCTCAAAAACACCTCACAATTTATGTTTATGCCGGAGATGATGGAGAATTTACACTTTACAATGATGATGGAACTAATTACAACTATCAAAATGGTGAATTCTCTGCAATTACTTTCCGATATGACGAAACATTAAAACAACTTGAAATTTCAGAACCACAAGGTAACTACGGGAGAAATTCTGAAAGCAGAATATTTAAAATCGTTTACATTAACAAAACTTCTGCTACGGGAATAGATGAGCCTGCAAAAACAAATAATTATGTTAATTATGTAAATGAAAAGATAATTATAAAACTTTAGTCTGAAGCAGAAAGTAAACCTCAAACGAACTTTTGTAATTTAACTTTATTGAACCGAAGATATGCTTTCTGCTTATCATAATTTGAAAGTCAAATATGTGGAAAACTGGAACATCAATCATTTCAGTTCAAGGCATTTCAGGTTTTTCCATTGGAGTTTATTTTTTCATTAATTTCATGCGTTCAAAATGTATTTTGTTGCTGTTTTCACACTTTTACTGTCAGTAAATTAATCCAGTTTTTAATCTCTTCAAAGTGCTTTATGCCATGTTCGGATAGTGTAAAAACGTCTTTCACTCCATAATTTGTGGAAAAAATTACATCGGAACAATGATTGCCAATTATGTACGAATTTTTTAAATCGACTTCAAAATCTTCAATAGCTCTTTCTGCTAAATTCGGCTATTGTTTATGGCAATTGCAATTATCTTTACGGCGATGAGGATAGATGCAAACTGCACAGATATTGATTCCTTCTAATTTTTTACACCGAAAAAGTAAAAGCATACATTGAGTCAACTTGCTCTTTTGTAACTATCCTTTTGGCAATCTCTGTCTGGTTTATTGCGATTAAAAACATGAATTTGCACGATAAACGCCGCAAACTATCGAAGGAAAATTGATAAAATTCATCCAGATTGAAATGTCTCAAATATTCAAAACGTTTTATATGTTTGTTTTATTTCGATCGAGGAAAAAGGCAGATTTCATCGGGTAAAAAAATTATTTTTTGTATTTGAAAGCGGCTTTGCGGAGTCGGTCCATTATGGCAATGCCAATGCCTTTTTCAGTTACTGATTCGGCGACTATAAAATCAACATTGCTTTCTTCCAGACTATGCAATTTTTCGAAAAGGTTTACTGCCGCCTCTTTTAAATTGCCTGTTTCTGAAAGATATTCTGTTCTTTCAAAGTTTCCTGTTGGTTTAGAGCCAAATGACAGAAAAGCAGCATTAGCTGTATCAGGAATTTTATCATATTCACCCAAAATATAAAGCGGTTTTACCGGGCTATAATGAGAATTTATTACTCCGGGCGATGATAATTTTTCTTTTTGTGTCGATGCTTTTTTTGAGTAGGGAAGTACTTTTTCCAAATCTTCGCGCGTAATAATTCCCTGCCGAAGAATCACAAAACCATCATCGTGCAACGTTATCACGGTCGACTCAATACCAACTGAAGTTGCGCCGCCATCGAGGATATAATCGACTCCGTAAAGCTGCTTTTTTACATGTTGAGCGCGAGTAGGGCTTATTCTTCCGAATTTATTTGCGCTTGGAGCTGCAATAGGGCAGCCTGAAGCTCTTATAAGTTCTAATGCAATCGGATTGTCGGGCATGCGAATACCAACCGAATCAAGTCCGGAAGTTACAATATCGGGTACAATTTTGCTTTTAGGCATTACTATTGTGAGCGGTCCAGGCCAGAATTTTTCAGCCAGCATGTAAACTCTCTCATCGGGCTTTGAAGCAAGTTTTTCAATGCTGTCGCGAGTAGCGATGTGAACTATGAGCGGATCGAATGATGGGCGTTCCTTAACTTCGAAAATTTTTGCCACAGCTTCAGGATTCAGAGCATCGCCTCCAAGTCCGTAAACAGTTTCGGTAGGAAATGCGACTAAACCACCTTCCCGAATTATTTTTGCTGCAAGAATTATATCTTCTTTATTTATCATTAAATTTTTCTGAGATTAACAAAACCGGTGCAAAATTACTTCTAAAAAGCCGAACTGCCAACAACCCCGAAAATTGATGTAAATTTTGCAGCATTAAAAAAAAATAACGGGTTTTGTGCTTAATAATTAGCAGTTTTTCTTTTTCCTGAACATTTCAGTATTTGTAATCGTATTACTTCAGTTATATGAAATGCACTTTCAGCATTTTTCTTTCCTGAAACTTCAAAACCCGGAGCATATTTGTTTACCAGTAACAATAAAGCTTTCATTCTGACTTCAGGAATCAGGTTTTTTTCTGCAATGCATTTCAGTATGATACTCTCGTATTCGGCAGTAAGGTTTTGAGAAATAACATTTGTTTTACCAACTATACAAAATGAAACGTTAGGATTTTTATCGATACAGAGCAGTTTTCGTCCTTCGTTAGCACAATGAATATAAATGTAATTATCGCCATCCCAAACATAACTTAAAGGCACTCCATAGCCATGTCCATTTTCGTCTGATAGCGACAATATGCCGTATTCACCAGTATTTAGTATTTCTACTGCTGTGTTTTCATCAAGTAATCGATCCTGTCGTCTTACTTTTGAGTTATCATAAATCATAAAGTTGAAGATTTTGGAATTTCAAAAATAATATCAAGTTCTTAAAATTTTTTCCATTGCTTTTCCTTTTGCCAATTCATCAATCAGTTTGTCAAGATAGCGGATTTTTCGCATAAGTTCATCTTCAATTTCTTCAACTCTGTAACCACAAATTACACCTGTAATTTTCGAAGCATTGGGATGAAACTTTGGTGCCTGTGCAAAAAAAGTCTCAAAATCTACGTTTTCTTCGAGAATATTTTGCAAAACTTTTTCGCTGTAGCCGGTAAGCCAGCAAATAATTACATCAACTTCTGCCTTTGTTCTACCTTTTTTCTCAGCTTTCTGTATATAAAACGGATAAATTTTTGCAAACGAAGTTTTGAAGATTACAGTGTTTTTCATTAAAAATATTTATTTAAAAATCGTATTTAAGATAACTGTTGTTTTAAAAATATTATGATTTATGTAATTTTCAAGGTTTATTAGCCAATTTTTTTCTTTAAGTCATTGGAGAAGATATTTTATGAAAAGCTTTTTAATGAGTATGAAAATAAAAATTAATTCTGATTTTTAGTTAGGGTCTGCTGAAAAACTCCGCAGGAGTTAACTTTGCATAACCCCCGGTAAGCAAAGCGCAACTGGGGGATGTGAATAAACTTGAGATAAACAACCCCGTAGGGGTTGACATTTTTTTAATTGAGTTTTAGTGAACCCGTTGCGGGGTTCTGTTTTGTATTTCACTTTACTCCCCCAAATTAATCTGGGAGTTATGCAAAGTAAATTCATACAGGATTTTTAATCGGTAATTTTTTTTGTGCATTGCTTTTGGAAGAAATTTGCAAAATTTCTTCCAAAATTACCTAAGTACATGACAAAAATTTATATATATATGATTTTGAAGAAAATAGAACGCTG
>CAYQWD010000369.1:0-3517 GCA_964420955.1 uncultured Paludibacter sp.
TTCCTACCCATGGCATTTCCAAAACTTGCGCGACAGCATGAGCGTATCAGACCTTGAATATTTGTTGAAAAATCAACGAACTGAAGGCGATCATTTGTTTTACGCCATCGAGTTAATGATAAACAAATTGAAAACAAACCGTAACGATGCGGCAGCGCTTAAATTTCTGGTGCATTTCGTGGGCGATTTGCATCAGCCTATGCATTTGGGACGTGCAACTGACCGCGGCGGTAACAGTGTTATGCTTACATGGTTTGGCAGCCAGGTAAACCTGCACGCATTGTGGGACAGTTATCTTATCGACAGACAAAAACTCAGCTACACTGAAATGAGCGAAATGCTGCAAAAGAAATATTATGCAGAACGTAAGAAATTTAAAAACGCCTCGATACAAAGTTCGGTCATCGCCGCTTATGATTTGGGCACGAAACTTTACGCTACGGATATGAACGTAACCAAAAATTATTTTTACGCGCACATTTTTACGACACAGCACAACGAAATGCTTTACCGTGCCGGAATGCAGCTTGCAAGGATTTTGGAGGAGATATATTGAAATATTTTGGTTGAATACAAGGAATTTTCATTTTACGATTAATTGGCAGAAAATTGAAATAGAATTAATTTTCATTGTATCTTTGTTATTCTTAAAAAAATATTGGAAATGAATACATGGACAAAAATGAGTATTGAATATGCTAATCAACGATCGTATTTAGATGATTTATTTCAAGTTTATCCTACGATTCCAGAAGGTATCAGAGTGATTAATGAAGATGCTTGGAATAATGTAGAAATTGCATTTAAAAATCAAAACAACAAACTATTACTTCAAGAATTACTTAAACTTGATTTATTTCCAATTAAAGATAGCTATATTGCTTATTTAAAAAGAGATAAAAGTTCTATCGATAGAAATCCAAAAACTTTAAATAGAATTTGTGGAAGAATATATGAATTAGGTCTTGATAAACTTTATGAACGTTGTAGTGAACCAAAAGAAACAAACAGGCAGATTGGACCTATGTTCAGAGATTGGTTAAGAAAAAAATCATTAGGGATTTTGCCTGTTAACTTGGAAGAATTTCTCTCAAATAACGATGATGCAATTTTAGATGCAAGTGATAAAGGTTTGATGGATTTTGCTAAACAGGAATTAGGTTATAATCACAACAAAGGACTTGATTTTGTAGGGAGATTTAATAATAAATTTGTAATAGGAGAAGCAAAATTTCTTACTGATTTTGGCGGGCATCAAAACGCTCAGTTTAATGATGCAATTGCAACAATAGAAACAAAAAAAGTTAAGGCAGTAAAAATTGCAATCTTAGATGGAGTTTTATATATCAAAGGGAATAACAAAATGTATAATTCTGTCACAAAAACATACAAGGACTATAACATAATGAGTTCTTTGGTTTTAAGAGAGTTTTTATACCAACTTTAATTAAGATGAGAAATTTACTAATTCAGAGTGAAAATATTAATGGTTTAAATTATTTATTAAATACCCAAAATTTAAAAGGTAAAATTGACTTGGTGTATATTGATCCTCCGTTTGCAACTGGAGGAAATTTCACAATTACAAATGGTCGTTCAGCTACTATAAGCAACTCTAAAAATGGCGATTTAGCATATTCAGACGCCTTGAAAGGAGCTGAATTTATTCATTTTTTAAGAGAAAGATTATTTCTTATCCGTGAGTTGCTCTCAGAAAAAGGTTCAATTTATTTGCATATTGATTATAAAATAGGACATTACGTCAAAGTAATGATGGACGAAGTTTTTGGAATAGAAAATTTTAGAAATGATATCACGAGAGTTAAATGTAATCCAAAAAATTTTGATCGCATTGGGTATGGGAATGTTAAAGATTTAATATTGTTTTACACTAAATCGTCTAATCCTATTTGGAATGAACCACGTGAAAAATATACCGAGAAGGACTATGAAAAGTTATTTCCAAAAATTAACAAGCAAGGGAGAAGATACACTACAGTTCCGATTCATGCACCTGGTGAAACTGAAAATGGCAAATCTAATCAGCCTTTTAAAGGAATTTTTCCTCCCGCTGGAAGACATTGGCGTACTGATGTAGCTACTTTAGAACAATGGGACAATGATGGATTAATTGAATGGTCTTCGAACGGAAATCCCAGAAAAATAATATTTGCTGATGAAAGAGAAGGAAAGAGAGTTCAAGATATTTGGGAATATAAAGACCCTCAATATCCTGATTATCCTACAGAAAAAAATCCTGATTTATTAGACTTAATAATTAGAACTTCTTCAAATCAAGAAAGTATTGTGCTTGATTGTTTTTGTGGATCAGGAACAACCTTAAAATCAGCACAACTGAACGGAAGAAAATGGATTGGAATTGATCAATCTGAACATGCTATCAGAATTACTAAAGAAAAGATAAATGCTATAACAGGTGATTTATTCAGTGAAGCCCCCGATTTTATTTTTGTTGATGAAATTAAGGCTGATAATTTAAACAAACTTTGTGTTTGAGTTTTTCAGTATAAAAACAGTATATTATTCGCATTTTCACGTTGTTTTCCTGTAACCCAGCACAGCCCAACCATTGAAAAATAAAGCAAATCCGCACAAGGCTAAAAAGTGATATTTGAGGTCAGCAAAAGTGCTTCCTTTCAAAAAAACCGACCGCAAAACTTCTACGGTGTAACGCAGTGGACTGAGGCGACTTAAAACTTGCGTCCAGTTCGGCATACTGCTCACAGGTGTATATAGTCCACTTAGAAAAATAAAACTGATAACAAAGAAAAACATGATAAACATTGCCTGCTGAAAGTTTTGGGCATAGTTTGAAATGGCAAGTCCGAAACCTGAAAATGCCAGTGAAAATACAGCAGCAAACAGATAAATCAGCAAATAACTCCCAATGGCTATCATGCCGTAGAAAAGCCATGCAACAAAAAAACCAATGGTTAACACCACAAAACCCATTAACCAATAAGGAATCAGTTTCGATAGAATGATAATAAACGGACTAACCGGCGTTACATTCATTTGTTCAAGCGTACCTTTTTCTTTTTCGCTTACAATATTCAGCGCCGGCAAAAAACCCACAATCATTGCCAGTATCATCATCAGAATGCCCGGAATCATAGTGAATTTATATTCAAGATGAGGGTTGAAACGGTAATGAGGTACAATTTCAATCATTGGAGCTTTAATACTGTTTGAAACCGGCATTTTTTCAGCGAGTAGTTCTGCTGTAAAATTCTGTATTATAGTTGACATATACGAACTGCTCAGTCCGCCTTTCATGCCGTTTACAGTATTTGCAGCTATCAACACATCTGCATTTCCTTCGGTTATGAGCGTTTTTTCGAAACGAACAGGAATTTCAAGTATCAAATCGGCTTTGTCCTGTTCAATGCTGTAAAGTGCTGCATCGTAATTTTCAGCAAAACCTTTCATTGTAAAATATCCCGAAGCCGTAGCTTTATTTACAAGTCGGTTTGAATAATTGCTCTGATCATTATCA
>CAYQWD010000370.1:0-3501 GCA_964420955.1 uncultured Paludibacter sp.
ACAATGCTTTTAAATATATACACCGAAAAGTATCCCTCAATACCTTTTAACCGAGCTTCGCTTACGTTCAAATAATGTTTTTCAAGCATGTCGTTTTGGGCATTTATCCGGTCAACGGATTCAATTTTATCTTTTATTGAATTGTAATATGCAGTTATGCTTGTGTTAATTTTATTGTGCGTGAATTCTGCCGAAAGCGAAGTGTAAAAGGCATCTTCAGGTTTTAATTCGGGATTGCCGAATATCATGAACATACCATGATGGTCGAAATTATAATACAATTCCTTTAATGTAGGGGCTTTGTATCCCTTGCTTACATTTCCCCTGAACTTTAACCTCCAAGGAGAATACATTACGGATAACTTGGGCGAAAAATGATTCCCGTAATTTTGGTGATAAGTGTTTCTTATCCCTGCAATTAATTCAATTTCTTTAGCCAGTTTATAATCGGCTTGTATAAAACCATTGACATCATAAGCATTTTTTGTTTGTCCTTCGCCTTTACCAAAAAGGTTAAGCGAATAAACTGCTTCGTAATTGGTTTCAACGCCACTTATAAGCTCAAGGTTTTTGAAGTTATTCCATGTATGGGTAAGTAAATAAGAGGAATAGTTGTAATCTGAACCTTTTTCCTTTTCATCATTCTTTTTTTCGTACACAGTAAAGGCATTGTATTGGTCAGTATTTGCACGTAATTCAAATGCATTTTTATTGTTTGGGGTAAAAAGAATTTTTCCGCTATAAGTAATATTTCGGTTTAATGAATGAGTTGATTTTGTGCTTTTTTCAGGGTTTTCTACTTCATGCTGATAGTAAGAACTATTGGCACTTACAAGAAACTGTTTGTTTATTTTGTAATCTATTTTAAGCTTGCCCGAATAGTCAGTGTTTTTATCAACCGTATATGAAGCTGGGGTTTCAGGTGTCAGGTCGTATCCATCGGTGCTATTACGAAACCCACTTAGGTTTACATTCATTTTTTTGCCTGAATAACCTATGTTTGATGTAATAAGCATTTCGTTGTATTTTGAATATCGGGAACTTATTACTGTTTCAAAAGGTTTTTCCTGTTTGCCATTTTTTGTTATTATGTTTATAACAGCACCAATTGCATTAGAACCGTAAAGTACAGAAGAAGCACCATTAACAATTTCAATACGTTCTATTTCGTTGGCAACCAAACGGTCGAAATTGACATTCCCGCGTGTTTCACCAACCATTCTTTCACCGTCTATAAGCACTAATATATAATCATTATCAAGCCCTTGAATTTGAAGATTATCTCCATGCCCATCTGGTGAAAACTGAACCCCTGGCATGGAATATTCCAATGCATCGAGGGCAGTAACTGCCCCAGCCTCTTTTAACTCAATATTGTTTACAACCTTAGTCAAAATAGGGCTTTGAGAAAGCGTTTTCCTTGTACGTGTACCGGTAACCACCACTTGGTCCATATTGAAAATGTCATGTTCCATTTGGTAAGTTTTAGATTTGCCCTTCTGCACGGTATCCTTAATGGTTTTGTAACCAACAAATGAAATGGCTACTAAAGCGGGTTGTAGCACAGGATTTTCTGCTATCCCTTCTTGTGTGGTAGTTCTGTAATATTTAGTGCCGTCCGGCAGTTGCTCGTAACATACGTTAGCAAACGGGATGGGTTGTTGCGTATTTTGGTCGAGAACTAAAAGTTTTGCTGAGTTCCCTGATTTATCATTTGTTTGAGCATAGGCTGAAATTCCAAAAATAAGCAGTACTGCTAAAGTGAAATAAAATCTTATAATATTGTTTACCATTTTACCATCAGTATTATTTTAAACCGATGGCAAAATTATAGATAGGGAAAAAATTGTACAATCGCTAAAAGTGGGGAATTGTTAACTGTGAAATCGCTAATGTATGGGATATAGAAATCTAATCAAGTGATATAATCTCTTTTGTAACAGCATAAACTGTAAGCCCGGCTAAACTACGAATGTCTGTCTTATCCATTATATTTTTGCGGTGGGTATTTACAGTATGGATACTGATGTTTAACTTATCTGCAATTTCTTTATTGGACAAACCTTGCGCAAGTAGTCTTAATACATCTGTTTCTCGTTCTGACAACTCTCCATTTTGATTACCAGTCAAAGTATTAGTATTGCCTATATTTTTAATTCTTCGTACAATGGAAGAAATATCATCAGTAATTGAAAATGTATCATCAAATAATTTCAGGATTGAATTGTCGAAAAAAGAATAAATAATGCCAGTCCAATGTATTTTGGGATATTGATTCTTAATTCTGGTGAATTTACAGAGTTTATTTTGAACCATAACCGGATTTATCATTACCACCGATATTTCCTTCCTCAATAAAATGGGTTCTATCTCTGATAAACTGTCGATGTGATAAAAAGTATAATCATTTTCCAATTTTGAGATTGAAGCAAGCAGACCTTCAAAAAGTATTTCAGAAGGTTCAAGTACAATGATATTTTTCCTGCTCTTATCCATTTTTCCTTGTGGCTTCAATTCTTTCTATAAGAGGAATTAATATCTTTTCTTCTATTACAGAATGGATTTTTAAATCAAATTCTAATCCAAATAAGGTATTAAGAAACCTGCGTTTAACGTTTAAATCGTTCTTTATTTTTATATGTTTCAGAAATAAATTTTTTAAATCAATTAGTTTCGTTTCAATGTCGGTGTGATGACTTCTGTATTCAACTGACGAATATTCTTTTTTCTGTTCGGGCTTATCATTGCTTTGAATACATTTGAAATAGGGGAAAGCCACTTCTTCCTCATATTTCAGATGTTCCAATACTTCATCAAAATAATCGTTGAAAAATTTTTCAATTAACTGAATATCCTTACTCTGATGGTTTTTGTTTAAAATCTCGATATAACTTTTTAATTCAGGAAATTTGTCATTTAAATAAAACAAATGACTGTTTTTAAGAAAAATAAGAATTGGAATTATGTCCCTGATTTTATCAATTTCAGTTTCTGATGGATAGAATCCGTTATATAAATTTGCTACTACAATAAAAGTATTTAGGTCAATATTGTTTTCAATACACAATACTTCAACTGTCCTGTTATCAACAGCAAAATCTATCTGAAAATGCTGTAAACAAAGCAACAAAGAATAGTTTTCATTGATTAAATCAAATACTTTTTTGTCAAGTGTAATATACGTTTTCTCTGTTTTATACATTTTTTTTATTTGCAAAGTTAATTTAAATTTCCGTAATCAATCTTTTCAGTCGTGGGTCGGCAAGAAAAGCATGTGTGTGGCTGCGAAGGGACGGTTGCAGGGAAGGGCAGCCACACTCTTGCTTTTGTGGGCTGGGGTTTCCCCTTTCTGTTTTCTTAGTGCAGCAAATATTCAATGTACTGTCGTTTTTTTCGGCTTGCATACAAAGGTTGACGCTATGGTTAGTTGCCGATTTCGAAGCACTTACCTGTCAAGCTACAACAACTTTTGACACGAACTATGACGCTTGAATAAGCACC
>CAYQWD010000371.1:0-3490 GCA_964420955.1 uncultured Paludibacter sp.
ATTTATTTTATTGATTGTCTTTTGTTTATATGCTTTTTAAGGCTCGACTAATTAATAACAAAACCTGACAGATTTGAATAATCTGCCAGGTTGATAATAATTTAATAATATTTCATTTTATACTAGAAAAATAAAAGTTTTTAATCTTTTACAATTCTGATCGAATTATTTCCTGTTTTGAGAATCAGTACACCTTTATTTAAATTGCTGATATCAATTTTATTCATTCCGGTTACACCCTGTTGTTTAAATATCATTTGTCCACGTATATCAAATATACTAATAATTTCATTTGATGGTAGAACTACAGTAAGCTTGTCTTTTGCCGGAACAGGATAGACTGCAATTTCAGAAATAATTTTTTCAGGAATTGATGTGCTTTCTACATTGCTTTTCATTACCATATTTACTGTTACAGTACTTCTATCGCCTGTTAATTCCACATTTTGATTACCTGTAGCTGTTGTAGTTTCACTGAAAATTCTGAAAGCTCCAATTGGAATGTTTTCAAAAAGGTAATTTCCATAAATATCTGTAACTGTCCAGGTAATTGGCTGTTCTTTTAAATCAAGTAAAAGTACCGGTACATCCACAGCAAGATTGAAATTGACATTTGCAAATGACTCTCCAAGAATGTTTTTCATCATTAAACTGTCATTAAGAATGTCCGATTCGTAATGTACATTTCCAAATATTCTTCCTGTGCCTATTTTAGGTTGGTGTGATAGCATTTTTACGAATATTTCTGTCTTTTCCTCTGATACTTCGAAGAAGTCGGCATTTCGGTAATAAAGTTTGTCTACATAAAAAGTAGGTAAAAACTTTAACAATTCTGGATATGTTGGAATCACATATACAGTATAAGCAGCTTTCTGTACATTTTTGAATTCGAAATAACCTTCGTTAATTTTGGTGATAGCGTAAACCTTCCGTGTTGGTTTATGAATTAATAAAGCTCTTCCTGACGAAAGTTTTCCGCTTTCAGTTAGCGCATATCCGGCGATAACACTCGTTTTTGCTGTCGATATCAATTCGTAACATAAAACAACACCGGCTATTTTACATGAATCGTTCTGAGAATAATCCTTTTCAGAAATACCAAACGAAATCATATCGCCAGGGTTAAGTTTAGCTGTATAATTATCGGTACGATATATGCCATCGTAATTGTTGAGCAGATACAAACTTCCGGTGTTTATATCCTGTACAAATACTTTATTCAGGCAATTTCCTGTCCCTCTTACTATTATACCTTTGCGGTTGAGTTCGCAACCTATGTTGGTGTCGACAATTTTCAGACATTGTGCTACGCCATCAGTTTCACATAATCGTACGTTGTTACTGTCCTTTCCGGTCAAATATCCTCCAAAAAGAACCTTGTAGCCTGGTCGAAGTCCTGCAACAGCAATATTGCTATCGTAACTTGCTTTTAACAACGAAATCCTGAAAAGTTTACGGGTTTCAATTTCTCTAATATATAAATTATCTGTACAACCATCAATTCCTTGTTCAATTACACCTTTGCGGTTAAGTACGCACTCTGGAGTAGTTTCAATTATTTTCCAACATATTGCAGTTCCAATAATCTTACATTGTTGAAAAATAGTAGTACTTGCAGAAGTTAATACTGTAGCTCCGAAAGCAACTATATCACCTTCTTTTAGTGTTTCGTAATTACCATTGTTCATAAAGGCATATAAATGCGTGGATAAATCATTAGTTGCAGTATATTCGCTGATATATAACTGATTGTTGCAATTTATCACTTTTCCTTTTCGATTCGGAACGCAATCGGGAATATCAGAAAAAATTTCAAGACAAATTGCCTTTCCAACAACTGTACAATTGCCAATTTTATTATTATCGGCGGCAGCAAATACAGGTGCAAATTTTACAATATCACCAACATTAAATTTCCTTGAAATACTTCCATCGGCGTTTGTCTGATTTTCAAATGCAAAAAGTCTGTAAACATCTGTTGAATTAGTAATGTTGTTGATTTCTTTAACATACAAATTGTTTTCGCAAACAACGATAATTCCTTTTCTATCAGCAATGCAGGGAGGAGGAGGAGTTTCAATAATATTGGCACATTGTGCTACACCGATAACGCGGCATGGCATAGTAAAGTTAGTAGAATCAAGCTGAATTCTATGACCTCCAAATTTTACACGATCGCCCTCCTTGAGTAAAAGATTTGAATTTAATTTTATTGCCCAAAATTGTTTAATTGCAGTAGCTGCAATGCTGAATTCTTCTATAAACAAATCGTTATTGCATTTTACTACGATTCCTTCTCTGTTTAATTCGCAATCAGGGAGGATGTAAACCAATTCGAAACATTTAACTTTGCCTGCAATTTGACAAACTGAAGCGCTGTCATTCGCGAAGTTATCAATCAGTTCAGCTCCGAAAATTACTTGATCGTTCAATTTTAAAGCTGGCTTTGTTGTTCCGGATGTATCTGTAATATTGTAGTTTTGAAACACAAAAAGTTTTGGTTCGCGTACTGAAATTAAATCGGTTGAAACGGTTACTTCTTTTATATATAACTGACGGTTACACATAACAACTATTCCTTTTCGATCTTTTACACAAACAGGCGCTGGATTTGTAAGCGTTATACAATTTGCTTCGCCCACAACGGAACATGGTGCGTAAGGGTTTAAACTCAAATTAAATCTGTTTCCACTGAATTTTACCTTATCGCCCAATTTTAACTGTACATTAGTGGTGGAGTTTTGAATAAGGTATAGCTGCATTACTGTCAAAGGTGATATTTCCTGTATATATAAATTGCCATTACAATTTACAACTACGCCTTCTTTGTCGGGAGTGCATTTTGCTTTTATCTCAGCAATCAATTTTCCATCTAAAAAAATTTTTGAATCTGATTTGAAAAATCCCAGAAATAATTTAGCTTTAAAAGTAGTTATTGCCTGTGTACAAATTCGTCCGACATTCGATATTTTTTTTAAACTCAGGTATAATTCTTTTATGGTAGACGAATCGCGCTGAAAATAAAAATCAGGACAACCATCGGTAGAAACGTAAGTATAATAAATAAATACCGAATCGGAAGGCGATGGAGACAAAGGATGAACAAAAGGATTACTGCTGTTTGAGGTAGTATTCTGTGCAATTGTAGATATGCCTGAAGCTAAACTGAAAATTATCAGAATAACTATTGAAAGTACTGATTTTTTCATAACAATCTTAATTTACGAAAGTTAATAAATTATGATGGATTCCAAAAAAAAATAAATAGAAAAAATGCAGTGTATTATTTTTATTTTAAATGAAATGATATGTTAGTTCATATATCTAAAGTGTTAGAACTAAACACAAAGACACGAGAACACTAAATATTTTAATAATAACCTCAAGCTATTTGAATGAATTATGTTTTTCTTGTATCTGTGTGTTCTATTATATATTGAAGTCATCTTGACTTTTTGTTTGTTTTAATTTTCTTGAATAATATAATCAT